>CAMNLN010000357.1 GCA_946543025.1 uncultured Verrucomicrobiota bacterium | reverse complement strand
CACCGGGAAGTCGTGGTGGACGCGGTAGTAGTTCTCCGTCATCTTCGAAAGCGGCCACCACGGCGCGCTGGGATAGTAGTTAGAGAGGGTGAGGAACTCGATGCGCTTCAGGATGACGTCAAGCTCAGCCTGCGTCTTGCAGTGCATGTGCGTCGTGCCTCTGATCTGGAGCGCCGTCGCCCAGTCCACGTCCTTGTACGGGTGCCGGTTGCGGGGCGGCACGCCCGAAGCGCGTCCGTCTGTTCCCTCCGCATTCTTGGCTTCAGCCGCCTTGGCGGCAGGAGATACATAACCGGCTATTGCCGCCGTCGCGGCGGACGCCATGAATTCACGTCTGTTCATCGTTCCATTGCCTCCTGGGCGTCAAGTATACCATAAGTCGCGTTCGCGTCAGACCGAATTTCCATTCGGCCCTGCTTGGGCGATATTGACCATCAATGCCTGGTTTGATACACTTGGCCCAAACGACAGGGAGCCTTTATGCTAACCGTGTTGAACGTAAACGAGGCCAAGACGAATTCCTCCAACGTGGTGGCCGCCGTCGAGAACGACCTCGTGACGGTGACGATCATGCGCTACGGCCTTGCCCGACAATCTGGAGATTGTTTCGTCTGACCGCAAATTTCCCGAGTGCGGTGTCATGTGCATAAGCTAGACCTGAAAGGAAAATCATGAACGGATTTACATACCATAACCCCGTGAAGGTCATGTTTGGCCTCGGAATGTTGAAACAGGCCGGCGAGGAGGCCGCGAAGCTTGGGAAACGCGCGCTCGTGGTGTCGTACGGCGACGCGAGCATCGTGGGGACGCTCGCGAAGCTGAAGGAGCTGCTGGACGCGGCGGGCGTCGCGTCACGGGAGTTCCTGGAGGTGACGCCCAACCCGCCCATTGAGATGGTGGCGCGCGGCGTGGACACGGCGAAGGCGTTTGAGGCGGACCTCGTGATCGGCGTGGGCGGTGGATCGGCGATGGACGCGGCGAAGGCGATCGCGGCAGGCGTCCTCTACGCGCACGGGGACCTCTGGAACATGGTCTACGCGAGCCACTCGAATGTGACCGCCCAGCCGCCTGAGGACGCGCTGCCGCTCCTGCTCATCCCCACGCTCCCGGCGACGGGCAGCGAGATGAACATGTGCTCGGTGGTCAGCTCCACCGCGCGGGGGCAGAAGAGCTACATCTGGGCGGACTGCCTCTTCGCGAAGACGGCCATCCTCGATCCGGAGCTCACCTACTCGCTGCCGTCGTTCCAGACGGCGTGCGGCGCGATCGACGCGATCAGCCACGTGCTGGAGATCTACCTCAACGGGCAGGACGAAAGCGACCTCTTGCACGCCTGGCAGCTCGCTCTTATGCGGACGATTGTCGAGAACCTTCCGAAGGCGCTTGCGAATCCGTATGACGCCCACGCCCGCACGGAACTGATGTGGTGCGCGACGTGCGGCCTGAACGGCTGGGCCTCGCCGGGCGACGCCTGGACGCCCATGCACCAGGTGGGGCACGTCCTCACGAGCCGCCACGGCATCAACCACGGCTCGTCGCTTGCGATCGTCATGCCCGCGTGGATGACGTACCACAAGGCGCTCAAGCCCGCCCGCTACGCGCAGTTCGCCGTCAAGGTCATGGGGGACAGTCCCCACGGCAAGACCGACACCGAGCTGGCGGACGCCGGCATCGTCGCGTTCCGCGACTTCATCAAGGCGAGCGGCGTCCCGACGACGCTCGGCGAGAAGGGCGTGACCGAGGCGGACATCCCTGGCATCGTCGAGGGCGTGCGCACGGTGAGCTTCAACGCGGACGGCGTGCTTACCTCGAATCCGCCCGTGACGGCGGAGGCGCTTGCGGCAATACTGAAACTGGCCCTGTGAGGTGACGACGATGACGGTTGAAGAGATTGCAAAGATGATGGACGTTTCCGCCGTGCAGGCACAGAGTACGCGAGAAGATATCGACGCCTGTTGCGAACTCGCGGCGGAATACGGGTGCGCGGCGGTGTTTTGCCTGCCCGCGCACGTGCCGTACCTGCGCGCACGGCTCGACGCGCTCGGGCTGAAGGTGCCGATGGCGTCGGTCTCCGGTTTCCCGGGCGGCGCGGAGACGTCGCGCATCAAGGCCGAGACGGCGCGCGAGCTGATCGGCTTCGGGTGCGACGAGATTGACATGGTGAACAACGTCGCCTGGCTCAAGGCCGGGGACAAGGCGGCGTACGTGGACGACGTGGCGGGAGTCGTCGCGGCGGCGGACGGACGGCCCGTGAAGGTGATCCTCGAATGCCACTGGCTGACCGACGAGGAGATTGCCCGCGCGTGCGACTGGTGCGCCGAGGCGGGCGCGGCGTGGGTGAAGACCGGCACGGGCTGGGCGCCAACCGGCGCCACGGTGGAGCGCATCGCGCTCATGGCGAAGTCCGTGGCTGGGCGGTGCCAGGTGAAGGCGGCAGGCGGCATCCGCTCCCTCGCCACGCTCCAGGCGCTCTACGACGCCGGCGCGCGCCGTTTCGGCGTGGGCGTCAATTCGGCTCGTCAGATTCTCGCCGAGGTGAAATGAAGATTCTCTTCGTGTGCCACGGGAACATCTGCCGCAGTCCGATGGCGGAGTTCGTGATGAAGGACCTGCTGCGCAAGGCCGGGCGGGATGACGTGGTTGTGGATTCAGCCGCGCTCCACACGGACGAGATCGGCAACGACATCCATCGTGGCACCCGGCGCGAGCTGGACCGGCACGGCATTCCATTTTCGCCGCGTCGCGCGTGGCTTCTCGACGCCGCCAAGGCATCGGAATACAACCTCATCATCGGTATGGATTCCTATAACATGGCGGACTTGCGACGGCTCGTCTATCCCGCCGACCTCCCGAAGGTGCGCCGCCTCCTCGACTTCGCGGGCGTCAACCGCGACGTGGCCGACCCGTGGTACACCGGCAACTTTGACGAGACCTACGCCGACATTGTCGTCGGCTGCACTGCGCTGTTTCGATTTCTGAAAAGATGACCAAACGCGCGATTCGCATGGTTGTACGCGACATGCTGACTACGGCATCGTTTTTTGTTAAAATTTCGAGCGGAGAATTAGAATCAGAATGGCACAAAAACTTTTGAAGAGAACGCCGCGCAAGGTCGCGCCGAAGAAGGCTCCTGTCGAGGGGCCGAAGAAGGTTGTCCTTGTTGGCACCTACAAGGGCAAGCAGCTGGAACGCTGGCCCGGATACTACAACTATCCGATTGAGGCGGGGAGCAGGGAACGGGGAATAGGGAACGGCAGGGCGTTTTCGATGAAACCGATGTCCGCCGAAACGCCGTTCGCCCGCGTCAATGAGCTGTGGCTCTTCCATGGCGCGAAGGCCGGCCGCTTCTACTCCGCCGCGTACGTTGGCACCTTCACGCGCGACGAGCTGAAGGAAAAATTCGGCTATCCCGCGACCGGCAAGGCGCACGGTGAAAGATACGCGCTGTACAAGACGAGCGCGACGGAAATCTACAATCCCGCGAGCGGACTTGCCGAGGCGGTCATCGTGCGGGCGGCAGACTTCGCGACCGCGCCGAAGGTGCGCAAGCAGATCAAGGCATATCTCGAATCGTCCGACCGCAACGATCCCGTCGCTGCCAAGCTCGTGCCGAATATCCTCACGCAGGTCCCGCGCGAGGTCCTCCGCGTCTGCGAAGCGGCGGT
>CAMNLN010000356.1 GCA_946543025.1 uncultured Verrucomicrobiota bacterium | reverse complement strand
GACGCTTCTTCGGGTCGCTCTTCGCCTCGTTGCGCGTCTTGTCGCACCGCTTCTGCAGCTGTTCCATGTCGGCCAGGATCAGCTCCGTCTCGATCACCTCGGCATCGCCCGTCGGGTCGATGGGCGCCGCCTTGTTGCCGCCCTCCTGCACGTGGATGATGTCGTCGTTCTCGAAGCAGCGCACCACGTGGAGGATCGCGTCGCACTCGCGGATGTTGGCGAGGAACTTGTTGCCGAGGCCCTCGCCCTTCGAGGCGCCCTTCACGAGACCGGCGATGTCCGTGAACTCCACCGTCGCGCGGATGATCTGCTGCGGATGCGCGATGGCCGCCAGCGCCTCGAGGCGCGGGTCGGCCACCTCCACGATGGCCGAGTTCGGCTCGATCGTGCAGAACGGATAGTTTTCCGCCGCCGCCTGCTGGCGCTTCGTGAGCGCGTTGAACAAGGTGGACTTGCCGACGTTCGGCAGCCCGACGATTCCGACTGAAAGAGACATTCCGATTCCTTCCGTTTGAAACTCAAAAGATTATACCACGTTCGCCCGCGCTTGTCTTCCTGCGCCCCCGTATGCTACACTATGGGGCGTTTGTCCCGTCCACGGGCAAAAACGGAATCAGGAAAAAACGACATGAACACCAACATTTCACGCAGATGGTTCATCGGCGGGCTCGCTTCGTTCGGCGCGTTCGGCGGAAACCGCATCTTCAGCGCCCACGCCGGCACGTTCTCCGGCGGCAAGCCCAACATCACGTTCGGCGTCATCAGCGACGTCCACGTGCGCCTCGCCGCCTCGCGCGAGGGCTTCGACAAGGACCACGACACCTCGACGCTCATCCACACCTTCGAGTGGTTCCGCGCCCAGGGCGTCGACGCCGTGATGATCGTGGGCGACATCGCGGACAAGGGGCTCGTCGACGAGCTCCAGTACGTGGCCGACGCCTGGTTCAAGGTCTTCCCCGGCGACAAGTCGCCCGACGGCCGCCACGTGCAGCGCCTCTTCGTCTACGGCAACCATGACTACGAGGGCTACGGCTACGGCGGCTACGCGAAGAAGCTGTGGCCGGACGAAACCGAGCGCGCGCAGCACGTCCTCAGCACGGACCAGAAGGCCAACTGGGAGAAGATCTTTCACGAGGAATTCTCGCCCATCAAGTTCTGGACGGTCAACGGCTATTCCTTCGTCGGCGGGCACTGGACGGCCGACAGGTGCCACGGCAAGGAGGAGACCGGCATCGCGGGCGTGGAGGAGTTCTTCGCCGCGCACCCGAAGATGCTCGACCCGAAGAAACCATTCTTCTACTTCCAGCACCCGCACCCGAAGGACACCTGCTACGGCTCGTGGGCCTGGGGCCACGACGACGGCCGCGCCACGCGCGCCCTCACCCCCTTCTCGAACGCCATCGCGTTCTCGGGCCACTCGCACACCACGCTCACCCACGACCAGTCCATCTGGCAGGGCGCGTTCACCTCGCTCGGCACCAGCTCGCTCCGCTACACGGGCGGCGCCTACTCGCTCACGCGCTTCCCCATGGGCTACGAGAACGGCGGCGGCACGGCCGAGTTCGACCCCTACAAGATCATGACCGGCTACGGCAGCACGCGCGACGGCCGGCAGGGCATGCTCGTGCGCGTGTACGAAAGCCACGTCGTCTTCACGCGCCGGGAGTTTGTCTACGACCAGTCTCTCGGCGAGGACTGGGTTCTGCCCCTCCCGGCGGCGGAGTCCAAGCCCTTCGCGTTCGCGGAACACGCCAAGCGTTCGATCGCGCCGCAGTTCCCGGCCGGCGCCGAACTGCTCGTCTCGCGGGCCCGCGCCAAGAACCGCGGCGCCGCCGCGAAGGGCAAGAAAGCCGCCATCCCCGCCGAGGAAAAGGACGTCTTCGTGCTCGACTTCCCGGCCGCGACGGCCGCCAAGAACGGGCGCGCGTTCGACTACGAGATCGTCGCCGCCCCGAAGGACGGCGGCAAGAAGGTAAAGAAGTACCTCATGGCCGACGGCTACAACATGTCGCCCGACGCCCCCCGCGCCCGCCGGCCGCTCACGTGCCGCATCGCGGCCGACCAGCTGCCGCAGGGCGTCGAGTTCCGTTTCGCCGTGCGTCCCGTCAACTCGCTCGGCAAGCCCGGCGCGCCGCTCGTCAGCGGTTGGCAGCCCGCTGTCGCCGCAAAGGCATGAGGCCGCGCATGATGAAGACGATCAGAATCCTCTCCGCCACCGCCGCGGCCCTGCTCGCGGGATGCGCCACCTGGACGTTCGAGCCGACGCGCACGTCCAAGTTCGTGAACGAGCGGAACGAGTACATCGTCGTCGACTACGGCATCGAGGAGCACGAGTCCACGTTCATCGCCCCGGGCGGCGTTGAGATGCCCTTCAAGAGCAAGCTGAAGGTGCGCGTGACGATGCCGGACGGCGAACGCTTTGTGGCGTACCAGAACCTGTCCACCGAGGGCCGCCTGTACGTCACGGACAACGGGCGCTGGCGGTTCCTGGAGCGCGGCGTGGCCGCCTACGTGGCCGAGCGCGCGCCCGACAAGAACGGCCATGTCCTCCGCTATCAGGGCACCCTTTGCGCAAGCGTCCGCAACCCGAAAAACAGGAAGAAGCAGCCGTCCACGCACAGCTCGTCCACGCCGCAGGGCTTCGGACGCGATTCCGACGGCCCGCGCGACCCCTCGGACCCGCGCACCAAGGAAGACTAGCCCCATGTCTCCTCTCGACAACATCAAGGTCGTGCTCGTCGGCACGCTCTACACCGGCAACATCGGCAGCGCCTGCCGCGCCATGGCCAACATGGGCTTCCACAAGCTCGTCCTCGCCGCCCCCAACCTCCAGAACTCCTGGGACGAGGGCGAGCGCATGGCGGTGCACGCCACCGACATCCTCAACGGCCGGCAGGAGTTCGCCACGTTCGAGGAGGCGGTGGCGGATTGCGTGGCCGTGGTGGGCACCACCGCGCGCGGCGGGCTCTACCGCCAGCACGTGCGCGCCCCGCGCGACTGCGCGGCCGACATCCTCTCCCTCGCCGCCACCGGCCCCGTCGCCCTCGTCTTCGGCCGCGAGGACAAGGGGCTCCTCAACGAGGAAGTGGCCCAGTGCACGCACCTCATCCGCATTCCCGTGGACGAAGGCTACACCTCCATCAATCTTTCCCAGGCCGTCCTGATCACCTGCTACGAGTTCTTCACCGCCACCGGCCTCTACCAGCCGCCCCACGAGAAGGCGCCGCCCGCCCCGCAGGCGCAGAAGATGCAGCTGATGAAGAACTGGCAGACCATGCTCCAGGACATCGGCTTCATGAACGAGAAGCAGACGGACCACATGATGCAGGGCATCCACCGCATCTTCTCGCGGGGCGTCCAGACGCGCGACGACGCCGCGATCATGCTCGGCGTCGCCCGGCAGGCCCTCTGGGCGCACCACAACCCCGCCCTCGAGGGCCGCAAGCCGTCAATCGGCTGAGGCATCCTTGAGACCGGAAGCCGCGCCATGCCGCTTCCAGTAGGCGGGCCGCCCGCAAGGGATTTCATTGGATGGCGGGCGGGCCGAGACCTCCGGGACATGGCAGAGGCACGTTTGCGCGTCACGCTATTGGCCGGTTCTCCCAGTCACGCGAAGCGCGATTGCTTTACTTCTTGGACTTGCCGGTCGGCGTGCCGGGAATGAGCGCG
>CAMNLN010000355.1 GCA_946543025.1 uncultured Verrucomicrobiota bacterium | reverse complement strand
TACGGCCCCGGCGGCGCGCGCTGGGTGTGCATCGACTTCCATCGGCTGGAGGTCATCGATCGTCCGCACGGCACGATGTTCCTGCTGAAGTAGGCGGCTACTTGCGGTAGCGGTGAGACGATTCGGCGCGGATGGTTTCCTCGCGCGCCATCTCGGCCTTGAGCCGGCGGTAGGCGGTCCAGCGTTCGCCGGAAAGCTCGCCGGACGCGAGCGCGGCCTTGACGGCGCAACCGGGTTCCGTGTCGTGGCGACAGTCCGAGAACCGGCAGCGCGCGAAGAGCGACTCGATGTCCGCGAAGGCGTCGGCGATTCCCGCGTCGGCTTCCCACATGCCGATCTCGCGCATGCCGGGCGTGTCGATCACGAGCGCGCCGGAGGGAATGCGGATCAGCTCGCGTTCGGTTGTGGCGTGGCGACCCTTGGCGTCCCAATGACGGACTTCGAGCGTGGGCATCAGCTCCTCGCCGGCGAGCGCGTTCACGAGCGAGGACTTGCCCACGCCGGACGATCCGATGAAGGCGAGCGTGCGGCGAGGCTGGACATAGGGCGCGAGCCGGTCAAGGCCGGCGCCCGTCTTGGCGGAGATGGCGAAGACGGGGACGTCGCTGGCGCAGGCGGCGGCCTCGGCGAGGAAGGGGCGCGGATCGTCGGTCAGATCGCTCTTCGTGAGGAGCGTCACGACCGTCGCGCCGGTGGCGCGGCCGAGCGCGAGGAAACGTTCGAGGCGGCGGACGCTGAAGTTCTGGTTCAGCGACGTCAGGAAGAAAAGCGTATTGAAGTTGACCGCGATCGTCTGGGCGCGTCGGCCGGAGGAGCCGACGGCCGCGCGCTCGAACTTCGAGGTGCGCGGAAGGGTGGCGAGGATGCGGCTTTCGCCATGAGGGTTCCAGCGGAGCGCCACGTAGTCGCCCGTGGTGGGAATCTCTTGGGCGAGCGTCGCGCCTTCGCGCGCAAAGTAGGCGGACGCCTTCTTGCGGGCGATGCCTTCGCCTTCGTCGCAGACGACGCGATAGTAGTCGCCCCACGTGCCGAGCACGCGGGCGGGCAGCGCGCCCTTGTCGAGAACGGCCGGGCCGTCGTATCCCCAGTCGCGGACGCTCATGGCTTGTAGGGGCCGAGGAACTCGGTCCGGAAGTCGAATCCGCCGATGAAGTCGGCGGGCGAATCGCTGTCCGTCTTGGCGATGCGCTTCGAGTCGTAGAGGTTGAACACGATCGCGCCCACGTCCTCGCAGGAGCGGACGCCCCAGTCCGCGAGGACGGTATAGGCGAGCGGGCCGTAGGCATCGAGCGCGAGGTCGCGGAAATAGTCGAGGAGTTCCATGCCGGTGACGTGGCCCTTCGCGTCGTCCGACGCCTCCGCGATCACGCGCAGGACGAAATCGTAGGCGCGCGAGTCGAAGCGGTCGTCCTTCGCCAGGATGTCGGCGAAGTTGTCTGTCTCGTATCTGATTTCCGGAAGTTCCATGGGATAGGATGCGGTTGTTGGGCGAAAACAGGGGAATTATATCATAAACGGGCGTTAGGGAGATTGTGGGGAAGAAGATTACGGCCAGAAACGAGAATACAGCTCGGACCGAAATCTCGGGAGCGGGACGACTTGACGAGGGGACGGGAATATGGAATACTTGGAATAGAACAAGGAGCGACCGCATCATGAAAGTTCAACTGCTGGGAATCTTGGCCTGCGCGGCTTGCGTGGCGCAGGCGGACATTGACCTGAACGGGAGCTGGAACTTCCGGTTCGAGGAAGGGAAGGCGATCGAGGAGACCTCCGGGGCTGCCTTCGAGGCGACGGACATGATGACGGTGCCCGGATGCTACGACACGATGCCGAAATGGTTTCTGAAGCGCGGGACGGGACTCTACCGCCGCACGTTCACGCTGGCGCGTCCGGTCGAGAACGCCTGGCTCGTCGTGGACGGCATGGGGCTCAGGGGCAACTTCAAGATCGACGGCAAGGACCTCGGTACGCATCCCTATCCGTACGCGCGGCTGGAGCTCGAGACAGGGCCTCTCGCGGCAGGCGAACACGTGATTTTTGCCGCCCTCGACAATCGCTTCGACTGGAACACCACCAAGCTCGCCCGCCAGTACTACGACTTCTACTTCTACGGCGGGTTCTATCACGGCGTCCGGCTCGTGTTCGACAACCGGAAGCTCTTCGTGCGGACGCGCGACTACAAGACGGGCACGGTCGAAATCGAGGCCGTGAACTTCACGGATGGCGACTTCGACGCCATGCTCGTCTTTGACGGCAAGAACGAGGTTAAGACGGCGTTCCGCAACTTCCGCGCCGCCGTCAAGGTCCCGAACTTCAGGCTCTGGTCGCCGGAATCGCCGAACCTCCACTCCGTCGCCCTCCTGGCGCCAGGCGCCAAGCGCCAAGCAGCAAGCACCCGCTTCGGCATTCGTACGGTCGAAGCGCGGAACCGGCAGATTCTGCTCAACGGCAATCCGGTGTTCCTCAAGGGTGTGAACCGGCACGAGACGCACCTCGAGGTCGGCGCGGCCACCTCCGACGCGCAGATGCTGCGCGACCTTCAGCTCGTCAAGGGGCTGGGCGCGAACTTCATCCGAGGCGCGCACTACCAGCAGTCGCCGCGCTTCCTCGATCTTTGCGACGAGATAGGAATCCTTGTGTGGGAGGAGTCGCTCGGCTGGGGGAACGGGAAGAGCTACACGATGAACCTCGACAAGGTGGACGAGCTGGCCGATCCCGAGTTCGTGGCGGAACAAGTTCATCAGACGCGCGAGATGGTGCGCGCCAGCTTCAACCATCCGTCCGTCATTCTCGCGGGATTCCTGAACGAGTGCGCCAGCAACAAGAAGAGCTGCAAGGAGCTGGTCGACAAGCTGATCGCGGCGATCAAGGCGGAGGACGCGGGACGGCTCGTCACGTTTGCCTGCAACGGCTGGTACCGCGACATCTGCCACTCGAACACGGACGTTGTCGCCTTCAACACGTATCCAGGGACAATCCCGAATCAACCGGGGTTGCCGGAGGAACTGGCCGAGAAGGTGCGCAACCTTGATCCCAAGAGCGACGGCTCGGCCGGCTTCAACGTCATCGCGCGGCACTTTCGCGCCAAGTATCCCGAGAAGCCGATCATCGTCTCCGAGTGTGGCGTTGGTGCGCTTTACGGCTACCACGACCCGATGGCCTGCGTCGGGTCCGAGGAGTTTCAGGACGAGTACCTGACCGACGTGCTGCGGACGATCCGGGAGAACAAGGACATCGTCGGCTACGCCATCTGGCAGTTCGCGGACGGGCGCTCCTACCACCGCAACAGCAACCTGCATAACGGCAAGCTGTTCGGCATCAGCATTGCGGGACTCTTCACGGCCGACCGCCAGCCGAAGAAGTCCGTCGAAACCGTCCGCCGCGCATTCACCGAATGGTGGAAGTGACATTCGCTGCAATCACACGGTTCTTCGAATCAAACTCTTGCCACATGATAGCTTTCAGTCTCACCGCCCCCGCCGTTATTTTGTTATACTGTCGACATGCCATCGTTGGAGGAAAGAAGGAATGAGTACAAAATGCAGATACTGCGGTAGCACAAGCTACGGCTCGGGCTGTATCCACTCCCCCACGCGCAAGCACCGCCACGGCCCCGGCGGCAACAAGTGCATCTGGTGCGGCTCCACCTCCAACGGCTCTGGCTGCAT
>CAMNLN010000354.1 GCA_946543025.1 uncultured Verrucomicrobiota bacterium | reverse complement strand
CGCGCGCTGGCCGACGGCTACGCTTCTGGCGCGGACCGGATGAACCTGCTCTTCACCATGCTGGAGGGCGCGGGCTTCCGTTGCGCCTTCGTCTTTGTAGCCGACACGGCACACAGTTTTACGCTCACAGAATCGGAACGTCGTCGTCTGCCGCGCCCGTCAAGTTTTGACGCCCTTGTGATCCGCGTGACGGACGACGGCGGGCGCATCTTCTGGGTGGCGGGCGAGAACGAATACACGCCGCCCGAGACGACCTCGCGCGAAGGCGACGACTATTACGACCCGGTGCGTGACGCGTTCGGGACGGTGACCGTGCCGCCGGAGTCTGTCTGGCGCGGGCGCACGGACTCGCGTTGCCGCATCAGGGTACGCGAGAACGGTTCGGCGGACTTCGACGTCACGAACCTCACCTACGGGGCCGCCGTGGGGGGCTTTCGCAAGCGTTTCAAGGAGATGCTGCCAGAAATGCGCAGCCGCTTCTTTCAGCAGCTCGTGGGCGATCTCTCGCAAAACGCTACGGCAACGTCGGAGCTGACGACCGATACGACCGGCTATCCGGCGGCGCTTTCCTTTTCCGCCTACGTGGCCGACTTCGCAGTTGTCCAGGGCGACGCGATCACGCTCACGATCCCCGACTTTTCGAGCAACTTGTTTTCCGTGGGCGGACCGCTCCGAAAATCGCCGCTGGCCGTGACGGGCAAGTCGGAGACAATCGATATCTACGAAATCGTCCTGCCGAAAGGCTATGTCGTGATCGAGCATCTGCCGGAAAGTCTGCGGCTCTCCAATCCGACGCGGCCTGAAGAGGCATGGCTGGCGCATGAGGTCTCGCATCGGATCGAGGACGGATGTCTGCACGTGACCGTTTGCCGTCGTGTGCAACGCGAACGGGCGACGCAACTTTCGGCCGACTACTTCCCGTTCCTGCGCGACTGGAACCGTCGTGCCGCCTCTCGTGCCTGTCGGACTCTGATCGTGCGGAAAACACGCTAGTCCATGAAGAAGGTCATGGAGGTTTTCTTGTACTCGCGGGTAGAGAGGAGCATCGTGCCGGCGGAGAGACGACAGGTTTCTTCAAGGTGCGTGAATGCGGCGGACGCCTCCTTGGGCGAATGCGCATGGACCATCGCGAAGAGGTTGAAGGGGAAGCCGGGCGCTTCGGGGCGCTCGTAGCAGTGCGTCACCTCGTCGCAGGCGGCAAGCGCGCGGCCGGCCGCCGTGGTGTCGCCATCGATCCGCCAGCAGCACATGCCGTTTGCCGTCCAGCCCGCGTTGCGGTGGGCGAGGAGCAGGCCGATGCGCTTCAGGCGACCGCGCCGCCGCCAAAGCTCCAATGTCGCAAGAAGGCGCCATTCCTTCATGCCGAGCGTTTGCGCGAGGGCGGCAAAGTAGTCGGGGCGGGGCTCGGTATCGCCCTGCAAGGCTCGGATGATGGCGCGGTCCGACGAGGTGACGGGCGGCATGTCGTCCTCCACCGACTCGTCGTGCGCACGCGTGGCCGCGCCGAAGACGACATCCACTTTATAGCGTTTCGTGGCCGGCAGCACATGGACTTCGTACGGCTTCAGACGCGTCGCCACCTCGTCCGCCATCGCTGCGAAAACGTCCGCCGGATAGCTGAGGGTGAACCAGAGGTTGGGTGCCTGGCGTCTGGGCGCTTGGCGTTCCGGGTGCTCGACACGCTCGTAGCAGTGGGTTACGCCGGCGAGGGGGGTGAGGCGGGCGGCGACGGCATCAAGCTCGGAAGGGGGAACAGCTGCGGCGCAGAGGGCCGAGCGGTAGCCGAGACGGCGCGTGTCGAACACTGCGCCGAAACGGCGCACAAGTCCCCGTCGTCGGTAATCCGCAAGAAGCGCGAGCACGTCCGCCTCGTCGCAGCCGACCTCGTCGGCCAGCGCCTCGAACGGTCGCTTGCAGAACGGAATCCCCTGCTGAAGCGCCGCGAGAATCTTATTTCTCATAGGGGAATGCCGTTACGTCATCCACGATTTGGCGGGCGAACTCCTGCGCGATGCGCGCGGCGGCGTCGCGCTGCGTGGTGAGGAGGTCGCCGCGCGTGAGGAACGTGGTCTCCGCCACGTAGCGGCGGTTGTTCAGCAGCACCTTGCCCGTATCCTTGTTGATGAGCGAAACTTCGGCCGTGACCGTGTAGCGGTATTCGCTGGCGCGCGAGCCGTAGCCGCGGTTGAACGCCGCCGGATCGCGCGACGCCTTGACGATGGATCCTTGCACTTCCAGCGCCGAACTGCCCGAACGACGGATCGAGAAAGTCCCCTCGCGCTGGAATTCGCGCAGCACGTACTGCGTGACGATAGGACCCAGTTCCGCGCTGGACGTGCGGTTCTCGAACACGGGCACCGCGACGGTACGCAGTTCCTCCGGCACGCTGGATGTCCAGCGGTAGTTGGCGCATCCGGCGAGGGCGATGACGAACGATAGGACCGCGAGACGCGAGATTTGAGACTTTTTCATGGCAGTTGTTCCTGGTTTGCTTTTAAGGGGTTGCTCATGCATTCGGCCTTTTGACTATTTGATCTGCAGCGCCTCGATCCGCGCACGCGCCTCGTCCGCGTGCGGCGAATCGGGATATTCCTTGAGGAATCGTTCCCACGCGGTGAGCGCGGCATGGCGCGTGCGCTGCTTCGTGTCGTAGAACTTGGCCTGCATGTAGGCGTCCTCCGAGAGATGTTGCGTCAGTTCGCCGCGCCATGCCTTGAGCTCGTCGGCCTCGTCGAGGTCGGGGAACCGCTTGAGGGCCATGGCCAGGTAGTCGGCCGTGTCCTTGCAGCGCGGGACGTTGTAGGAGAGCCGGCGGCAGAGCCACATGCGCGCCTTGGCCTCCAGGTAGGTGGCGACGCGGGCCTCGGGGGCGCGCGGGAACTTGCTGGCAAGCGTGGCGTACACCTGCACGGCCTCCTCGTACTGGTCTTCCTGCTCGCGCAGGTCGGCGATCTTAAGCATCGCCTCCGGCACGTAGGAGGCGCCCGGCGCGCGACGGACGATCGACTCGTAGTGCTGGCGGCAGACGCGCGTGGAGGTGAACGAGAAGCCGAGGAACGTCTTCTTCTCTTTGATCATCAGGTTGACGAGCTGGTACTCGTAGGCGACAAGTTCCAGGTAGTCGCAGTCGCGGGGATAGAAGTCGAGCATGTATTCCAGCGCCTCGAACGCCTCGTCGTAGTCCTTGTACTTTTTGGCCCAGACCATTGCGAGGGCGAGCTGTGCCTTGGGGGCCTCCGGCGAGGCCGGCCATTCGCGCACAAGCGCGTCGTAGCCGCGGCGGGCGGCGCGGAGGGAGCCTTCTTCCTCCATCTGCTGCGCGTAGGCGAGTTGCTCGGCGGGCGTGTCCCGGCTGACGTGCAGGAACCAGCTCGTGTCCTTTTTCTCCGGCTTCGGCAGGTTGTCGAGGTCGTCGAATCCCGGATAGGCGTCCGTGGCGTAGGGCGAGTTGCTGCCCACGCCCGAGCCGGCCACGCGCTTTGGCGGCGCCGCATTGAGGTTAAGGAGTGAAAACGTTAAAAAGTTAAAAAGTGCAAGCAGCAAGCCTGCGTGTTGCCATTTGATCTGTCTCATGTCTTCAACCCAGTTTTTCGATTTTACTTGTCACTAACCGCTAGACTACTCCAGCATGATCGAGCGGAACTTGGCGATCTCCTCCTTCGTGACGCCGCAGTCGAGCAGGTAAAGCTC
>CAMNLN010000353.1 GCA_946543025.1 uncultured Verrucomicrobiota bacterium | reverse complement strand
CGCTTCGCGAACGGCGAGCGCGACTCGCACGGCAACCTGCAGCTCTCCGGCACGGGCGCGCTCGGCGACGCGCTCGCCGCCCATCTCAAGGCGAAGGCCGGCATTTCGCGCGTGCGCGCCGACACGTTCGGCTACCTGCAGCGCTCGTTTCCGGGCGTGGCGTCGAAGACCGACCAGAAGGAGGCGCGCGCCGTCGGCGCCGCCGCCGTGAAGGCCGCGCTCGCGGGCAAGCTCGCGAAGGGAACGATCGCCATTCTCCGCGCAAAGGGCAAGGCGTACAAGGTGACGTTCGAGGCGCAGCCCATCGCGAACGCCGCCAAGTACACGCGCAGCGTGCCGGACGCGTTCATCGCGGCGAACGGGCACGACGTGACGAAGGCGTTCCTCGACTACGCGCGGCCGATCGTCGGCCCGCTGCCGCCCTGCGAGGTGTTCTGACGGTTGCGGCGGCCGCGACATTCGCCTGAAAGGAACAACGAGATGATCGACGTTGAAAAAATGACGCGGAAGCAGCTGGCGGGTTTGCTGGACTCCACCTACCTGAAGGCGTACGGCGGCCCCGAGATTATCGAGGGACTTTGCCGCGAGGCGGCCGCGTTCGGCTTCGCGAGCGTGGCCGTGAACGGCTGCGAGGTGGCGCGGTGCGCGGCGATGCTGAAGGGCACGGGCGTGAAGGTGACGGCCGTCGCCGGATTCCCGCTCGGGCAGATGACGACGGAGGCGAAGCTCTTCGAGGTGCGGGACGCGCTCGCGAAGGGCGCGGGCGAGGTGGACATTGTCCAGAACGTGCGCCGCCTGCAGGCGGGCGACACGGCGTACGTGCGCGCCGAGCTGGCCGAGTTCGCGAAAATCTGCCGGGGCGAGGGTGCGATCTCGAAGGTCATCTTCGAGAACTGCTATCTGACGCGCGAGGAGAAGATCCTTTCCTGCAAGCTCGCGTGCGAGGCGGGCGTGGACTTCGTGAAGACGTCCACGGGATTCGGCACGGGCGGCGCCACCGTGGAGGACGTGCGGCTGATGCGCGAAGCGATCGGTTCCGAGATGGGCCTCAAGGCGGCGGGCGGCATCCGCACGTGCGCCGACGCGCTGGAAATGATCCGCGCGGGCGCAACGCGCCTCGGCACGAGCGCCGGACGCGCGATCGTTGAAGGGTTCGCGGCTTAGCCGAACGTCCAGCCGTTGTGGTGGGGGACGACGGTGAGGCGCTGGGCGGCCTCGTTGCCGACGACGCGCTCGGCGACGGGATCCCACTTGAGGCCCTTGATGCGCAGACGCTCGCAGATGTTGGCGAGGTGGCAGAGCGTGGAGGAGCGGTGGCCGACGGCGCAGGGCGCGGCGACGGGCGTCCCGAGGCAGATGCCGTCGATGAAGTCCGATTCGTGCGATCCGCGCGACTTGTGCAGGTGGACGTCGGAATCCTTGAGGTCCGTCTTCTCGCGCCACTTCTTTAGCTTGGGCGGCAGCTTGATGAAGCCGCGCCGCACGAGGAGGTCGCCTTCCGTGCCGTGGAAGAGGACGCCGTTGTGGAATCCGAAGACGGGATCCTTCATGTGTCCGTTCGAGACATGGCAGCGGAGGCCGTTCGCGTAGACGAAGTCGAGGTCGAAGACGTCGGCGAAGTCGAACACTTCGTCGTCTTCGGGGAGGTTGGTGGTCATGTTCTCCACGGCGACGGGGCCGCTGTCGTCCTTGCCGAGCGCCCACTGGAGGATGTCGAAGTGGTGCGCGCCCCAGTCCGCGAGCATGCCGTTGCCGGTGCGGGAGTTGAAGCGCCACACCATCGGCTCGTGGATGCCGGGAATGAAAGCATTGTTCTCCCAGTGGCGGGCAGGTCCTTGCCAGAGGTCCCACATGCCGGGCTCGAAGTAGGAGGGGGCGGTGCGGCGCTCGCGGTTGAAGGCGTGTCCCCAGCAGCCGCCACGGTTCGTCTCCACCTTGATCTCGCATCCCTTCAGCTCGCCGAGGTAGCCGTTGCGCACGATTTCGCACGCGACGCGGAATTCGCTCGCGCTGCGTTGCTGCGAGCCGACTTGGAATACGACGCCCGTCTCGCGCGCGACGCGCGCCATCGCCTGTCCCTCGGAGATGCCGAGGGCGAGGGGTTTCTGTCCGTAGACGTGTTTTCCTTTGCGCATGGCGGCGATGCCGACCAGGGCGTGCCAGTGGTCGGGCGTCAGCACGGCCACGGCGTCGATGGTCGGATCGTCCACTACCTTGCGCCAGTCGCGTTCCATGCGGCAGTCGTGGTTGCCGTAGAAGGCGTCCACCTTCTCCTTCAGGACGGCGCGGCCGGCCTCCTTCTCGACGTGGTAGCCGTAGCCGGGCGCGCGCAGGATGGGGTCGCAGGCCATGGTCACCTGCACGCGCGGGTCGAGCAGGAAGGCGTTGAGGTTGCCGTAGACGGCCTGGTATCCGCAGCCGATCATGGCGAGGGAGATGCGGTTCGACGGCTTGGGGCGCGGCAGCGTGGCGACGTTGTTGCCGAGAAGGGCGGGCGCGGCGAGTGCGGCGGACTGGAGAAATGCGCGGCGGGTTGTCATGGCACGATTATTTCTTGTCGGTACGCGGGGAGTCGTCCACCTTCACGTCGCCGGTGGCGTACTGGAGTCCGCCGAGGATGTGGTAGAGGCGCACGGGGTCGAGCCAGGCGCGCGTGTCGTGGGCGTAGGTGGTGTAGAACACGCGGCCCTTGCCCCAGGGGCGGCACCAGGAGACGGCGAAGTCGCGGTCGGCGCGGACCTTGTCCTCGCCGCGCTTCTTGATGAACTTATTCATCGCGGCGGCGGTGTTCGCGTCGTCGAGGCAGAGCGAGATGAGCACGCGCACCTTGGAGCGGTCGAAGGGGGGCGTGGGGTGCATGTAGATCTCGTCGCCCAGGTGGAAGACGGTCGGGAGCAACTTGAAGGAGGCCATGAGCGGGTGGTCGGGTTCCTCGTTGCGGAAGCACCAGTCTCCGCCGCCGGCCGTCCAGGGATGCGCCCAGAAGAGCCCGCCGTTCATCTCCTGCACGGTGGGCGAGTCGTTGAACGCGTCGACGGCAGAATGGACGAGGAGGAGTCCGCCGCCGTTCGAGACGTAGGCGAGCAGGTTCTCGGAGACGCCGGGCGCCTCCGCCTCCTGGAAGTTGGTGGTGTTGTTGAGGACCACGGCGTCGTAGCCGTCGAGGAGCCCCTTGATGGCGAGCTGGCGGATGTCCGTGAAGTCCACCGTGTAACCGCCTTTCACGCTGGCGAGGGCGAAGATGCGCGTGCCGTAGGAGACGGACGGCCCGTGCCACTCGCAGCCGCGCAGGTAGTTGCACACGAGAATCTTGCGCGGTTTTGCCGCCGGGGCGGCGGGCCATTCGGCCACGAGCGCGGCGAGCCTCGGCTCGTCGGTTGGCTTGACCTGCGGAAACACGCGTCCCGGACCGCCGAACGTGGCGGCGGCGATGAGCGCGCACGATGTCAGAATCGTTTTTTTCATGAAATCTCCTTGATAGCGTTGCGTCCAGTATACCATATATCTTGCCGTTGGGCGTTTGCGGGAGAGAGCCTGTTTTTGCTATACTGATTTCCGCAAGGAGTGTATCCGTTTCACAAGGAAAGGCACGAGATGATGAGCTGCAGGAAAATTTTCGGACTCGCAATTGGCGCGTTGGCGGCGGGGTGCCTGTCGGCGGAGACGTTGACGTGGACGGGCGCGGAGTCGGCCGTCTGGGACCTCA
>CAMNLN010000352.1 GCA_946543025.1 uncultured Verrucomicrobiota bacterium | reverse complement strand
TTCGCAGCCGACTCTCGAACCATGCCATCTCTCTCATGAGTCACGGGACAAACCGTTCCTCTATTTCATACTTCAGCAGTTCGGCGAAATATCACGCACGGACAACAAAAATTGATTGACGAACGAGACAACGACCTCTCGCTTTGCGTTCTTTGCGGTTGAAATCAAACCGCAACATCCAGGACCAATCTTCCAAATTTCGCGCGCTATAACTGCTGACAGGAAAAATAAAGCGTGTTGCGCAACAGGCTGTCAACTTTCTCGCGCCACGCCAGCATGTCGTCATGAAGCTTCGTTGCGGCAGAATTTGCGGCGGCATTCTGTGCGAATTCATTCGAACTGAAAACTTTTTTCTTCCACGCACGAATCTTTTCGTCTTGCAGTTTCTTGGCAGTTTCCCATTGCTGGAGCAACTCGCCTCGTTCCGTTTCCACCTGAGTCTTGAACGTTTTCCTGTCAAAGCCGTTTTCGGCACCTTTGATGTCGTACCCATCTATCTGCGCTTTAAGTGCCATCGCGCGCCGATAAAACCCGAACGTCTCGTCTCTGATTTTTTCCCAACAGTCATTCACCTGTTCTATCGGTTCTCCAGATGGGGCGTACAATGGAGCAGGAGGTGAAAGGACGATCCAAGCGACACCAATTAAAAGGAGAACACAAGCACCCGCCAACGCGGAAAGCGTTGTCCGCATCAGGTTTCTGCGGCGGATCGCGCGCGCAAAGGCCATGACGGACGGATAGCGGTGCGCAGGGATGGACGAGGTGGCGTGCTGGACGATGCGCGCCCACGCGCGCGGCGGCTTACCGCCGAAACAACGATCGGCCAGGACACCGAGCGCATGGATGTCGGACGCAACCGTCGCCTCGCCGCGCTCCATCTGTTCAGGCGCGCCGTAACCCGGCGTACCGACGCCTCCAAGGGTAATACCTGATGTCGGATGTCCGGCGTCGAATGTCGCGACCTTCTTGACGAGGCCTAGGTCGGCAAGGACTGGTGCGGAAACTTGAACGGGCGAGACGCCCGTTTTCCCAGTCCGCCAGAGAATGTTAAATGGCTTGATGTCGCGATGGACGAGTCCCTGCGCGTGGAGTTCGGCAACGGCATCGCATGTCTTCAGCATGAAACGGGCGATGGCGCGATCGCCTGTCGGCAAGTCGCCCGGCTCTAGCAGCTCCATCGCCAGATAGGGATGTCCGTTCGCCTCGCCGTACGCAAAGAAGCGCGGGAAGGATTCAGACCTCAATCTGGCAAGCAGCCTTGCCTCTCGCGCGAAACGCGTCCTTGCCCGTTCGTCCTCGCGCATCAGTACTTTTACGGCGGCGGGTGTGCCGAGCGTCGCATGCTCCGCGCAGTACACTTCGCCGTTGCCGCCGCGCCCGATGAACGCCGTCAGCCGCCAGTCTCCAAAGACCGTTCCGGCGGCGAAGCGGCCGCTCGCCGCCATCGGCGCATGGGCGGAACACCTTGCCGCGATTTCATCCATCGTTCACCGACTCCAACCGTTTCACAAGCTCCCGCAACCGCGCCATGGCGCGGCTCTTGGCCTGATCGACGGCATGGCGCGTCATCTTGAACGCCGCCGCGACGCTCTCCGGCGATTCACCGTCGATTGCCGTACGCTCGAAGATGCGCTTCGTGCGGTCCGCCACCGATTCGTCGGCAAGAAACTGGCGCAGGGCGATCTCGAAGACGGCATCTCGCCAAGACTGGTCGGCGGTAGTTTTGACCTCGCCGCAACACGACCATTCCGAAATGGTGGCAGCGATCTGCTCCCCTTCCAAGAGCGCGGTCTGCTTTTGCTTCTGTTGGAGCGCCCGCAACGCCTTGTTGCGGAGGATGCCCGTCAGATAGTTACGAAAGTGTCCCTTTTCATCCGGCGCATAGCGGTAGGACGGCAAAACGCGGCAAAGCGCAACAAACGTTTCCTGGATGACGTCATCCGCCTCAACCGATGGGAACCTCTCGCGCACAAACGACTCCATCATCGGACGGTAACGCGCGACAAACTCGCTCCATCGCGCATGTTGCGTGTCGAACGCGATATCATTCAGCAGCGTCGTAGATGTTTCCGGTATCGCCGCCATGTCATCAGCTCCGGGGAACGACCTCTTCGGGGCCTGCGAGAAGGCAAGTCCTATCCGCGCGGCAGGGGGAACGTGCAGGAAAGGCCCTGGTTCTCGCGGACGACGATCTTCCAGAGTGTGCGATCGGCCGGATCCATCGGATCGGGACGCGGGTAGTAGAAGTCGCGCTGGCGGAGCGTGACGACGGCCTTGTCGCCCTCCGTGCGCATGAGCGCATAGCCGATGTCGCCCCAATGGCCCGTCGAGGGCAGACAGAGCGTACGCTTGATCTGCGTGTACGCCCAGCCCTTGCGCATGAATTTCGTGTACCACCGGTGGTCGTGCCCGTGGATGTAGCCCGCCACGTTCGGCGAGGCGACGAGCAGCTTGTCAAGCGGCTTGCCGCCCGCCTTCAGCTCATGCACGGGGAAGTGCGAGCAGACGAATACGGGTTTCTTCCACTTCGGAAGCGCGTCAAGTATCCAGTCCTGCTGGTCCTTCGAGAGCGCGCCCGGCACGGGTCCCATGTCCTTCGGGCCGCGGTCGTCCGTCCCTTGCAGCCCGTCGAGCATGAGAAAATCCACGGCTCCGGCGTCCACCACGCTCACGATCCGCCCCGGCACCTTCGTCGTCCGCGCGTACTTCGGATGCACCTCCAGGAAGGTGGAGCGCCGGTCGTGGTTGCCCATGCCGACCGTCACGGGGATGCCCGCGTCCTCCAGCAGCTTCAGGTAGGGCGCACTGCACTGGTAGTCCATCTTGTTGCCCCAGAGCCAGGCTAGGTCGCCGAACACGACCGCGCGCGCCGGCAGCGGGTCCAGCTTCAGGATCTCCGCCACCGTCTCCGCGATCTTGCCACGCTGAAAGACGTCGCCCTCCTTCTGTCCGTTGACATGGATGTCGCTCAGGAAGACGGTCAGGTTCGGGTCGTGCGCCGCCGCACCGCCCGTAAACAGCCGCCCGGACGCGCAACCGCCCGCGAACGACGCGCCCGCCGCGCCGGAAAGCCAAAGAAAACCTCTGCGTGAAACGTTCATCTTACTTCTCCTTCTGCCAGTTGCCGAGTTCGTTGTAGAATTTGCCGAAGCAGCTGTGCGTCATGCCGATGCCGTGGACGATCTTCTTGTCCTTCACCGGAATCGCGTTATACGCGGCGTAGACGGCGCATGGCGGGCACGTGTTGTCCGCGAACCCCACGGCCACGCGCACCGGGCACGCGATGCGGGCGGCGAAGTTCGCCCCGTCGAAGTAGGGCGCGTTACGTTCGGCGACCGCCTTCTCCTCCTCGCGCTGACCCTCGACGATGCGCGGCCAGCCGCTTCGACGCCCTTTCAGGTAGCCCATCGTGTCCGTGATC
Source organism: uncultured Verrucomicrobiota bacterium (assembly GCA_946543025.1). GTDB lineage: Bacteria > Verrucomicrobiota > Kiritimatiellia > RFP12 > UBA1067 > RUG572. Next base: position 303 of record CAMNLN010000352.1, on the reverse strand, counting down.
GCGGGCACGTACATCACGCCTTTCGTGAAATGCCGGTTCAACCCCAGCAGGAGGAACCCGAACCCGCCGCCCTGCGAGGTGCCGGAATAGGTGAAGTGCGAAAGATCCGCCTCGGGGCGCGCCGCCAGCCAGTTCACGGCGCGGTTGATGCCAAGGAGCGCACGGTAGAAGTAGTAGTCCTCGCGGGACTTCGCGATGCCTGCCACCGCGTAAGACGAGGTGCCGTACTTCTTCTGGAGGCCGTCCATGTTCGCCTTGAAGAGCTTCTCCAGCTCGTCCAGGTCGAACGGCGGCTCGTAGGGA
>CAMNLN010000351.1 GCA_946543025.1 uncultured Verrucomicrobiota bacterium | reverse complement strand
CGCTCGCACTCGGCTTCGAGCCGTGGGACTATTCCGTTTCCGGACTGAAACGATAACGGTGTTTCGTGATGGCACGCGATTCTTTTGACAGGCCGTCGTCGAAGTCCCGCTGCGTTGCGTGGCGGTTTGCCTGTGGCGAATGCTGGGCGCTCGTGGGGACGGACGGCGCGGCAAAGTCGCGGCTGTGCCGCGTGGTGGCGGGCGAGGAGCCGCCGCCGCACGGAATGTCCGTGGAAGTGGGGGAGGAGATGGAAGGTCGCGTGCGGCTCGTCTCCTTCGCGCAGCAGCGCGCGGCGGCGCAAAGGGGCGGATTCTTGCAGGCGCGCTACCACTCGCTGACGGACGACGCCGGGCCGGGCGACACGGTGGCGGACATGCTGGGGTTCAATCGCGTGTTCGACGTCAATCCCTTCGAGGTGGGGCGGTCGTATCGGAAGGAGCGGCGCGCCTACGCTGCCGCGCGGCGGCGGCTCGCGCCGTTGTTTCGTCTGGACGAACTGGCAGACCGTCCGTTCCTCGCGCTCTCGAACGGCGAAACGCGCCGCGTGTTACTTGCGCGCGCCTTGCTGTCCGATCCCGCGCTGCTGGTGCTGGACGATCCCTGCGCAGGGCTGGATCCTGTCCGTCGCGAGCAGCTGAAGGCGTTGTTGGACGACTTGGTGGCGCACGGCATGGCGTTGCTCGTGGCCGTGCGGCATGAGGACGAGATTCCGTCTTGCGCGACGAGGGTGGTGCGGGTAGGCCGGGATCGCCAAGCCGACCGGGACACACAAGACGTCCGAGCCCCCCAGGCCGCCCAGGATGGCCACGGCGTCCCCGTCGTTGAACTCCGGGACATCCGAATCGCGTTCGGACGGCGGAAACTGTTCGACGGTTTCTCCTGGACGGTGCGGCGCGGCGAGCGGTGGATCCTGCACGGGCCGAACGGGAGCGGAAAGACCACGCTCCTTTCGCTTGTTACGGGCGACAACCCGCTCGCGTACGCGAACGATGTGACGGTGTTCGGCATCCGGCGAGGGCCGGGGGTGGAGCTCGCGAAAGTGCGGCGGCGGATCGGCATGGTATCGCCCGAGCAGCAGGCCTATCTGGGGCTTGATGCGGACGAGCTGCTGACGGCGGCCTTGCGGAAGAGTCCGGACCTGTTGCTGCTGGACGAGCCGTGCCTGAACCTCGACGCGGCGGCGGCCAGACGATTGCGCGTCCGCGTCGCGCGGTATCTTGCCGCCCATCCTGGCTGCACCGCGATCTGCGTGGCGCATCGTCCGGACGATATCCCGCCCGGCTTCACCCAAAGGCTGGATCTGCGTGACGCCCGGCGCGCCGATTGACAGCGCGGCGGGGATTTGATAGACTGAAATTGCTTTCGGGAAAAAAGATGAGCAAAGAAAGACAGTTTGGTTATTGGTTTGGCTATTACTTCGCGTACTTTACGCGCGGAGCGGGTGCGTTTTCCTGAAAGCGAGCTTCACACAAGTCAACGATTTCACCGACGGCCCCGCTCCAGAAGGAAGCGAGGCCGTTGATGCTTAAAAAGGAAAGAAAATGATCATATTGCTGAAGAAGGATGCGGAACCGTCGCAGGTGGAGAACCTGCTGACGCTCCTGCGCATGAAAAACATCACGCCGAGCGTTTCGGTAGGCCAGATGCAGACGCTCATCGGCTGCGTGGGCGACGTGGCGCACGTCGACCCCGGCCTCATCGAGGCGCTCGACGTGGTGGAGAGCGTCCAGCGCATCCAGGAACCGTACAAGGCGGCGAACCGCAAGTTCCACCCCGAGCCCTCGGTGATCGCGTGCGGCGGCGTGAAGGTGGGCGGCGGACACTTCGGCGTGATCGCCGGCCCCTGCAGCGTGGAAAGCGAGGAGCAGGTGGTGGCGATCGCCCGCGCCGTGAAGGCCGCCGGAGCCGACATGTTGCGTGGCGGCGCGTTCAAGCCGCGCACCTCCCCCTACGCCTTCCAGGGGCTCGGGAAGAAGGGCATCGAGTTCCTGATGACCGCGAAGAAGGAGACGGGCCTTCCGGTGGTGACGGAGCTGATGAACTTCGAGGTGATCGACCTTTTCAACGACGTGGACGTGATCCAGATCGGTGCGCGCAACATGCAGAACTTCGATCTCCTGAAGGAGGTGGGCGCGCATACGAAGAAGCCGGTCCTGCTGAAGCGCGGTATGTCTGCCACTCTCCAGGAGCTGCTGATGAGCGCCGAGTACGTGATGGCCTCCGGCAACCCGAACGTGATCCTCTGCGAGCGCGGCATCCGCACGTACGAGACGGCGATGCGCAACACGCTCGACCTGGCGGTGGTGCCGATGCTCCACAAGCTCTCGCACCTGCCGATCATCGTCGATCCTTCGCACGCGACGGGCTACGCGCACCTGGTGGATCCCGTCTCCGTGGCGGCGGCGGCGATTGGCGCGGACGGACTCATCATCGAGGTCCACAACGATCCGCCGCACGCGAAGTGCGACGGCGCGCAGTCCCAGACGCCCGAGATGTTCGCGGCGACGATGAAGAAGGTGAACGCGGTGAGAGGGCTGAAGCTATGAAGGACATCAAGGAAATCCGCAAGGAGATCAACGGCATCGACGAGGAGCTGGTGAAGCTCTTCCGCCGCCGGCTGGAGATCGTCGAGGACGTCGCGAAATCGAAGCGCGAGCGGCGCGCGCCCGTGCTCGACCCGGCGCGAGAGCGCGAGATCCTCTACCGCGTGGCGGGCGAGGTGGGGCCTGAGTACGAGAACGGCGCGCGGCTCCTTTTCTCCACGCTCTTCGGCATCTCGCGGGCGCGGCAACGCGCGGCTCTCGGCGGCCCGTCGCAGCTGGTGGACGCGATCCGTCGCGCGGCCGACGCGGGCGGCACGTTCCCCACGCGGACGCTCGTGGCGTGCCCCGGCACGGAGGGCGCGTACGCGCAGCAGGCGACCTCGCTCGTCTTCCCCTTGCCGACGATCCTCTATTTCGACGGTTTCGAGAACGTCTTCTCCGCCGTGGAGAAAGACCTCTGCCCCTACGGCATCCTCCCGATCGAGAACTCCGCCGCCGGCTCCGTCGCGCCCGTCTACGACGCGATGGTGCGGCATCGCTTTCATATCGTCAAGGCGTTGCGCCTGCGCATCAACCACGTCCTGCTGGTCGTGCCTGGCACGAAGATGGAGGACATCAAGGAGATATCAAGCCACCCGCACGCTCTCGCGCAGTGCGGCGAGTTCCTGCGCGCGCACCCCACGTGGCAGCAGGTGCCGCAGACGAACACCGCCGTCGCCGCGAAGGCGCTCGGAAAATCGCGGCAGAAGAACCGCGCCGTGATCGCCTCGCGCGCCTGCGCCGAGTTGTACGGGCTCGACGTGCTGCAGGAGAACATCTCCAACACGTCCGTCAACTACACGCGCTTCATCTGCATCTCGAAGAACCTCGAGATCTACCCTGACGCGAACAAGTTCAGCGTGATGATGAGCCTGCCGCACCGGCCGGGCTCGCTCAACACGATTATCTCGAAGTTCGCGGCGATCAACGTGAACCTCACGAAGCTCGAGTCGCGCCCCGTGCCGGGGATGGACTTCGAGTTCCGCTTCACCTTCGACTTCGAGGCGTCCCCCCGGGACCCGAACGTCCTCGCGCTCCTCGCGGAGCTCGCGGCCGACCCCGAGATCGAGCACTTCACCTTCCTCGGCGCCTACGCCGAATCCTGAAAGGAAAGACAAACATGACTGTACAGGAAGAGATTC
>CAMNLN010000350.1 GCA_946543025.1 uncultured Verrucomicrobiota bacterium | reverse complement strand
CGCGTCCAGGTCTTCGGCCAGCTGGAGGTATTCGTGGTAGCCGATCATGTGCGTGGAGTAGTAGCCCCATTCCAGGTTCCATTGCGGCTTGCGCTCCCAGCGGTCGCCGATCGTCTGCTTCCAGCGGTAGGCGCGGTCGAGGGACGGGTAGCCTTCCACCCAGCACCCGCCGGGGAAGCGCAGGAACTTCGGGCGCATCGCGGCCAGCATCGCGGCCACGTCCCTGCGGCAGCCGTGCCCCTTGAACGTGTTCTCTGGCATGAGGGAGACGCAGTCCATGTAGAAGTAGCTGCCGGGCGGCGCGCGGAGCACGAGGCGCGCGTCCGGCATGGGCGTGGTGTACGTGTCGGAGCGCAACTTCACAACGTGCCGTTTCCAGTCCCTCGTGATGCCGCCGATCGTGCCGCCCGCGTAGCGCACCTCGTTCTCGCCTTCGAGCGACACTTTGATGTCGCCGTCCACGTCGCCGCGCAGCATCAGCGAGAGGACGAACGATTCCCCTCGCTCCGCGTACATGCCCCAGTAGCCGTCGTTGCGGATGCCGCCGCCGTACCGGAGCGTCGCGAGCATGCTCCAGCGGTTCTTTTCGCTGATCGGCTTCGAGTCGTCCAGGCTGATGTTCGCCCGTGTGCCGAAGGCGGACCAGTGCCGTGTGCCTTCGCCCGGCTCGAAGGAGCCGTTGCGCACCATCTCGGCATGGAGCGTCCCTTCCACTGCCATGCCGATGTCCTCGAAGAAAAGTCCCCACAGCGTCTGCGAGATCGGATGCTCCCGCTTCGCCGCGTCGACCGTGACCACGTCAGCCAGGCCGTTGCTCGCAAGAAGGATCGCAGCGACGGCGATGCTTAGGCGCATGACGAGAGAGATTCGTTTCATTTTGCTTTTTCCGTGTGACCTTATCGGAAGATGATGCAAGTGCCAAGGCAGAAGACGAGGTTCAGGCTGCCGCCAGACTGGTCGACGAACCAGTTTGGCGGCATCTCGTTCGCGTTCTCCACGGTGACGGGTGCGGCGAGGTTCCGCGCGACGGTGACGGTGTTCGAACGCGAGACGTACGCGGAGGGGTCTGCGATCTTCACCGTGCAGCCGGACGGAATCGCGAAGTTGTTCATGTCCAGCACGCCGTCGCCGAGGCGAATCTCGGAACCTTCTGGAATGGCGTTTGCGTGCGCTACCTTCAGCGTGCCGCCCGCCGTCGTCGTGGGGCCGCCGTACGTGTTTGCCGCGGCGAGCGTGACGACGCCCGTGCCGCCCGTCACCGTGAGGCCGCCCGTGCGATCGGCCTCGGCCAGCGTCACGTCCAGCGCGACCGCCGTCGTCTTGCCGCCGCGGATCAGCTGCGCCGTGGCCGTGGTGTAGCCCCAACCGGGCGAGACCACCTTCACGCCGGTCACCACGCCGTTCGTGGAGTCGTATTGCGCCATCGCGAGCGCGCCCTGCCCGTCGCCGAATATCTGCACGATGGGCGCGGCCGTGTATCCCGTTATGTCCGAGTTGGCGGGAATCGCAAGCAACGTCACGCTCTTGCCCGTGCCGGGCCTGGCGATCGGCGCCTGCACCGTCACGTTGAAGTTCGAGGCGTCCAGCGTCGCGCCGCCCGCGTAGACGGTCACGTGGTCTGGACGCGAGTCGCCGACGCCAGACAGCTCGCGCTTGTTTGTGCCGTAGGTGTAGGACTCCGTCGGATTGCCCAGCCAGTCCGTCGCATTCTGCGCGGCGCGCAGGGTTCCCCCGTTGAAGCCGACGTACGCCGTCGTGTCGACGGGACACTGGTAATAATCGGTCGAGCTGCTGCTGGCATTGCTTGAAAGAGCCTGCACGAGAGACTTGCTGATCTTGAACGCAGTCAGCACGGCACCGTCGTTGACGTCGATCTGCCCGCGGCTGTGGCCACGGTCGCAGATGGCGATGCGCTCGGACGAAACGAACGCCGTGCCTTTCCCCTCCAGCGTGAGCGATCCGAAGCCGGAATTCCCCATTCCGTTTGCCCTGCGGTAATGGGCGGACGGCAGCATGAAAAGCCTTGACCCCATCTTGATCGTGCCGCCCGTCTGGTACACCATGCCCGTCGTCTCGCGTCCGACGCTGAGCGTACCGGCCGAATGGTTCCACAGTCCGCCCTTGATTCTGAAGAGGCTGATGCCGCTCGAGCCGCCGGTAGAATATAGGCCCGTCCCGCTCGCTACCATTGTCGCCCCATCCTCCAGTTCATAGTACGCCTCGCTGCGCTCACCCTGCGCCGAGTAGGTGTCTGACCCGCTTTGCCCCTTCTGGTAGAACGTGCCGCCGATACGCAGCAGGACGGCCCCTGTCGTGTCGTGCTGGTTCGCAACGACCACGCGGTTCGACACCGCTCCCCCGTCCGCAATCTCCAGGATGCCCTTGCTTTCTTTGGTGGAAGCAACCGTGATACCGAATGCGCCTTTTTCCGCAGGCCGCACGATCCGCGAGTTGGCGCCAATCACAAGCTTGGAGGCCTGGCCGTTCGCGCTGACGCCGTTCACCTCGATGTTCGTGGAACACGTGACAAGCCCCGCGTCCTTGAAGAGCAGCCGGGAGTTCTTCTGGACGAGGATCTGCCCGACCTCGCCGCCCGCCGCGTTCGGAGTAGATATCTCCAGCGTTGTCATCTCGTTTGTTCCGCGTACGATGAACCACGGCCGGCCCGTGAACGTCAGCGTCGCCTTGGCCGTGCCGCCGCCCGTCACGCCAAGGCGGTAGTATTGGGGGACGCCGGGATTGTTCTCGATGTACGCCAATTCGCCTGTGCCCATCTCTGCCGTCCGGCCTGTCGGAACCTCCAGATAGTAGGGCCTCCCGTCGCCGTAGTACTTCGAAAGCCTTTTGAACACGTCGATCCACGACTGCGCGTCCCAGCCCTCTGGGTTCGCCGTCGTCCGGCCCGTGAAGTACGCCGTGCCGCCGGTGTAGATGAAAAAGTCGGAATAGCCGTTGTGGTTGGGGATCGACTTCGCGTCGACGAAGTTGACGACCGCTCTTGCGCTGACGATCGTGCCGCCTTCGTACGTGTTCGTGCCGTGGACCCACGCGTAGCCGTCTATCGTGCTGGAGGCGGGCACGAAGTCGAGGGTGCCTGGCCCGGTGATGCTGCCTAGCTCGCAGATGTGGAGGCGCGAAGGGTTGGTGGTGAGGCTCGCGTATCCTCCCGCGATCGTGTTGGTGAGCGCGCCGCCTCGGTTGTCCAGATAGATGCTGCCTGTCCACTTGTTCGTGAGCGCGCCCTCCGTGTTGCCAGCCGTGGTAAGGAGGTTCACGAAGCCCGTACTGCTCGGATGGTCGCCGTAGATCTGCCAGTCCGTCTTCCTGTTGCCCATGTTGTAGACGGTGACTGCGCCTTTTCTCACGTAGATGCGGTGCGGGCGCCCCTCGCCGTTCAAGCCGTGGATCTGCGCATTGTAGAAACGGATGTACCGTCCGTCCTCGATCAAGTCGCCGGGGTTCGTGATCGTCACGTAGAATGTGATCTCGCCCTGTCCGGTGCATCGTGCCGTATGCCCCTGCATGTCGAAGTGGTTGCGAAACTGTATCTGGCCGTTCGTGAGCTCGTTGTGCACGAGAGCGTCGGCATCCAGCTGTATCCAGTGGAAGCCGACGGAATTCTTGCCGACGTTGTGTAGCGCGCCCGCCGTGCAGCCCACGCCCGTGCCGGAGAGGAAGAGCCGCGCCGTGGCGCTCCACAGGTTGACGTTGCCCGCGTCGTTGAACGTCTTGAGCGTGCCGCCGCC
>CAMNLN010000349.1 GCA_946543025.1 uncultured Verrucomicrobiota bacterium | reverse complement strand
AGCTGGCGGCGGAGCGCACGTCGCCGCGCGCCACGCAGTTGGAGATCACGGCCGGTGCATAGACGTAGCCGATGAAGCCGCCCGCGATGCCGGAACCGCTCACGAAGCCGTCCGCGCGGCAGCCGACGAGCCGATTGGTCGCGCGGCCGCCGGCACAGGCCCCGACAAGGCCTCCGGCGTAGGAGTTGGTCGCCGCGACCTCGACCGTCGCACTGCAGTTGCTGATGACCGTTCCGCCCGTGATGCATCCAACGAGACCGCCGACGTACTGCTTGCCCGCGACCGTTCCCGAGACGGAGACGCCTTCGATCGTCGCATTGCTCACGCAGCCGAAGAGCCCGCGATAGTCGGCGCCCGACAGGCTGTTCGTGCAGACGAGGTTGCGGATGGCGTGGCCGTTGCCGTAGAACGAGCCGGTGAACGGCATCGAATTGTTGCCGATTGGCGTCCAGTCCGCCCCACCGAGGTCGATGTCCGCGCGGAGTTCGTAAGAGCCGGCAAGGCCGTTCGCGACGGCGGCGAGCCCTTCGCGCGTGGTGATGACAGTCGCGCCGAAGAGCGAAGACATGAAAGCCACAAACTGCGCAGCAACCAGGAGTTGCATCCTATTCATCTTTTTGTTCCTTGCAATGAAGCGCCGGGCATGGGACATCGGTATTCAAAATCGTCTTTCCCTCGTTATATGTTCTTCTTCTGTGGCTAGTGCACGATGATCGTCAGCCCGGGCTCAGGTACGCCGAAGTAACGGAACCCGTCCTGGCGCGCGTTGCGCCTGATTTCGCTCTCCGTCAGCTGGCGGTCGTAGAAGCGGATGGCGTGGACGCGGTAGCCGACGGCCGTTGTGTCGCCGCCGGACACGGAACCGCGCGCGCCGATGGCCATCACGCCGCCGGGCGAATCGCCCCACCAGTTGCCGTACGCCGAACCTTCCGGCTTGGTTCCGTTGACAAAGCAATCCACGGCCGACGTCTCCGACTCGCTTAGCACAGTGACAGTAAACTGTTCCGGACGCTCGGCCGTCTCCCAGCCAAAGTGACCGGTGTCAGGAATGTCGCGGTCGAAGAAGAACTGGCGCTTCGATTCATTCGGCAGGTCCCTGATGGTGATGTGTTGCTTATGACTGACGAACGCCGCGACAGCCCAGGCATTCTTCGGGAGCGACGAAACGACCGCCTCGACCGTGCGGACGTCCGTGCGGCGCTTGGCGTTGAAGGCCATGCGCCCCCTGCGGACCTTGTAGAGCGCGTTCGTCTCGAACACGCCCGATGCGGCGTTCAGGTGGAAGTCGCCGCTGATGCCCGTCAGGTCCTTCCACGCGGCCGCGTTTGCGTCGAAGCGCCCGAATCCCGCGTTCTCAAGGGAATCCCAGAACCCGATCAAACCGCCCTGCACGTACTTCGCCGTCGTCGTGAACACCGCCCGAAGCGATACGCCATGCGTCGCGCTCACGCTCACCGTGAGGTCGTTCGCCGTGCCGGAGACGATGGCGTCGACGTCGCCCGCCCAGCCCAAGAATGTCCAGCCTTTCTTGGGCATCGCCGTGAAGGTGGCGGTCTGCGCCGTGCCGAAGGCGACCCACGCGGTCTCCACATGGTCCGTCGCCCCCGCGCCGCCGTCCACGCTGATCGTTCCGCCCAGCCCGTCCATCCACGCGCGGATCTGGCACTGCACACCGCCGTCCGCGAGACGGTAGGCAAAGCCCTCCCTGCGCAGGCCGCGGAAGCGCAACTTGTCCACCGTCGCGTTGTAAGCGAGTTCCCCGGCGGTAAGCGCGCGGTTGTAGAAGCGCAGCGCGCGCACCGTATAGCCGGTTGTCTTGATGTCGCCGCCCGCAGGGAACCCCATGCGTCCGCCGATCGATGTGTTGCACGCCTCTCCGCCCCAATACATGCCATTTCCGCCATCGACGGATCCGTTTTGAGGCGGAAGTCCGTCAAGGCGGAAGGACTGGCCTTTCGGCGTCTCGCCATCCATTGCGTAGACGACCGACACCGTCAGTTCGTCCGGCTGACCCTCCATCTTCCACTTGAGGTTGTTGTAATCAAAGAAGAACTGACGACGGTTGTTGTCTTCGTTGCGCAACGTCAGCGTCTGGTCCTTGCCGAGGAACGCCGCATTGACCCAATTGTTCAGAGGCAAGTTCGGAATGGAGATGGCCCCCTCGATCGTCAATACGCCCGTGTGGGTCAATAGGTTTGTCGCACAGATGCCGCCCGCATTCTTCTTCAGGCCCGCCTCCGTAAAGGACGCCGTGCTGGACAGCCGGATGAAGTCGCCGCCCTGCCCCGACAGGTCAACCCAGCGGTTGGTGGCCGAATTGTGGATACCCTCTCCCGCGTTCTCGAGTCCGTCCCAGCGGCCGACAAGGCCGTCCGTCACGTATGGGATTTCCGGATTGTCTGGATCGCGCTCGAAGGTCGCCTGGTAGGCGTGTCCGCAGCCAGGCGAGACGACGATTGCCGGCGTCGAGGCCGATCCTTCGATGACGCACGAGAAATCGCCGGTCCATCCCGAGAACTTCCAGCCCGGCAGCGGAATCGCGCGCAGGGCGACCGGAAACACGTCTTGCGAGAACGTCAATTCCATTTTCGCCGTCGCATCCGGCGACGCATCGACGTCATCGACGGCCACCATGCCGCCGGTCCCCGCCGTGGCGGTCAGCGCGCATTTGCTGCTGGACAACAGGAGTTCGGCCGGTGCGCCGAAGAACCGGATCTGGTCGATCGTCGCGTGCCGCCTGATTTCAACATTCGTGAGCGCGCGGTCGTACAGGCGGATCGCATGGATCGTGTAGCCGTGTGGCTGATAGTCGTTGCCTGTTTGGCCCGTGCGTCCGCCGATGTGCATCGTCGGATAAGTCGGCGACCCCCAGTTGTTTGTGGTCTTGCTCCCAACCGGCTTCACGCCATTCTGGTAGAAATTGGACGACGTATTGCCATTTCCGTAGTATGTGATGGCAATCGTTTCCTGTTCCGGTTTCTGGAGCGTCCGCCAACCGCCTTTGTTATAGTCGAAGAAGTAGTCGCGATTCCCGCCAGTCCGGTCGTTGTTGAAAGTCACCGTCTGGTCCTTCGTGACGAAGAACGCATTCACCCAGCCCGACGACGGCGCGCCGGAGACGACCACCTCGATCGTGCGCACGTCCGTCCGCGCGGTGGCGGTCACGTTCGTCGCCATGATGCCAGCCGTGTTCTTCTTGAGGCCGTTTTCCGTGAAGGCCGCGCAGCTGGTGTACACCGCGAAGTCGCCTGACTGTCCCGTCAGGTCGGTCCAGTAGTTCGTGGCGGGATCGTGCAGCCCCACACCGGCGTTCTCGATGCCGTCCCACTGTCCGACGAGCCCGTCCTGCGCGTAGCTCGCCGCCGACAACGTGTCTGCCGCAAGGGAGAATGACAACACGGAAGCAAGACACAAAGCGAAAAAGCAACGCATCGATTTATCCTCTACAGTTCCTTTCGTGCCGAAATTATGCCAAATTCAAGCCCTTCGCGCAAGTCCCCAATGCGGCGCGCAAAGGGCGGGTGCCCTGCGATTCTTGATGCCCGCGCCTACTTCTTCCCGTAGCTGTTGGCGCGCACGTTCCAGAGGCATAGGAACAGCGCACAGCTTGTCGCCGCGACGACGATGATGAACATCAACGGCTGATGCCAGCCGTGCGAGCTCTGCGCGAGCGAGCCGCACACCTTCCCGCTCACCGAGACGCCGATGTACGAGAAGAGCGAGATGAAGCCGATCGACGTGCCTGCGAACACCTTCGTGG
>CAMNLN010000348.1 GCA_946543025.1 uncultured Verrucomicrobiota bacterium | reverse complement strand
GAGAATCTGCGTACCGCGCATCGCGCCGAACTTCAACTTGCGGCCGCCGTCCGTGAGAAGGAGCCGCCACTTGCCGTCGTTCGGCAGGAGCGTCCCGTCGCTTGCCACGAGCTCGAGCGTCGGCATCGCGGCGATCGGCGCGGTCGACTCCACGACGGTCTTCATCGGGCCGTACGTGCTCTGGTCCAGCAGATCCGCCCCTGTCACGCGCACCTTCGCTTTCCCCGAGGCGAACGCGAACGGACGCGCGGAGAGGAGCGGCGCCGCCGTGCCGCCCTGCGTGGCGGAGGAGATCTCCAGCTCGCCGCCGGGATACGCGCCCGTGAACGCAAGCGTGCCGCCGAGGAGGCGCGTCGCGCCCGTGTAGGTGGCGGCCACGCTGACGGTCATCGTCCCCGCGCCGGCCTTCGTGAGGCCGCCCGTGCCGCTCAGCGTCTTGCTGACGGCAAGGTCGAAGCCCGCCGTGTCGAACGTCACGTTGTTCGCGCCGTTCGTGGAGGTGAGCGTGGCGTTCACCTTGAAGATCGTGTTCTCCGTCGCGCGGATCGTGCCGCCGCGCAGCGAGCAGGAGTAGGGCTCGTTCGCGTTCGTGCCGTTGCCCGTGATGATGCCGCCCGCGCCCACGTTCAGCTCGCCGCCCTCCATGACGTACGTGCCGTGTCCGCCCCCGTTTGACCGGCAGTTGATGTCGAACGTCTTGCAGAAGATCTCGCCGCCCGTCTGGTTCAGCGTGCCCTCGCCGTCCACGGCGATGGCGAGCTTCCTGCCGTTGTCGACGACGAGGCTTCCGCCCGAGAGGTTGTAGAAGCTGCGCGCCTGCGGCCAGTGCCCGAAATGGAAGCCGCAGTTGCCGCCGCCTTCGTCGACGGCGCTCACCGTCCGCAGCCGTCCGCCCGTCTGGTAGACGATGCCCGTCATGAAGCCGGCCGCCGAGCCGTTCGCGTTCGTGACGTTGGGTCCGTTGCCGCCCTCGAAGACGCTGCACGTGAGGTCGCTTCCCTCCTCGATGGTGACGACATGGTACGTGTTGGTCGCAAGCGGACGGTCGAGGTTCGTGTAGCGCGTGCCCACGCAGAAACCGCGCCCGGGCGCGTCCACCCGCGTGTTGCGGAACGTGACGCCGCCTGCCGCGCCGTAAACCGGGACCGTGTTCGTCATGGTGCAGTGGTCGAACACGAGCGTGCCGCCGTCGAACATCAGGAAGGTGCCGTTCGTGACGGCGCAGTTGGCGAGCGTATACGTGTCCGCCCGCTCGTAGACGAAGTAGGAGCTGGTCGCCTCGCCGTAGAGCGACTTGATGTTGCCGAGCGTGCCCGTGGTGCCCTTCCGCGCGCCGATCTGCAGATAACGGTGGTTCTGGCCGCCCGCCACGGCCAGCTGGCCGCTCCACGTGTTGTCGGTGGAAGTGATGCGCAGATGTCCCTCGTTCAGGCGGATCCGCCCAGACCCCCTCATCGGGCCCGCCAGCACGACCGTAGAGGCATGGCCGTCCTTCGCGTTCGCGTTGACCGTGACGTTCGTCTGCACCGTCAGCACGCCGGAGAACGTCCCGATCGCGCTCGCGGCGTTGTTGCCTTCGTTGAGCGTGGACGGCTTCTCGACGAGCACGGCGGTGGGCATCGTCTTCGTGTCCCACAAGTTCAGCGTGCCGCCTCTCAGGACGAACTGGCCTTTGTTGCCGGACGTGCCGCCGCCGTTTCCGCCTAGGACCGTATACATCGAGCTCGGAAGAAGGTACACCTTCTCCGTCCCCTTGAAATTCAACGTGCTCACGCAGAGCTGGTCGAGGATGTTGGAAACGGACAGGTTGTGGTTCAGCAGGTTGATCGTGCCGACGTCGACGCGATGGGGGCCGCAGAACAAAGAGTCGGCGCTGTCCAAGTTCACGTTGCCGAACGACCTGTTGGTGAGTCCCGGGCCCGTGTTGGCGACAGCCCCCATGCCCTTGTAGCCCGTCCCGTAGGGATGGAGCGTCGGAAGGCCGCCGCCGGCGAGGCTGCAGCCGTTGAGGTCGAGCGTCGCGCCGGGCTTGACGGTGACGTCCTTCCGGCCAAGCGCCTGCACGTTGTTCGGCGTGAGCCTGAGAATGCCCTCGTACACCCCCGAGTCGCCGAGAACATTGGTATAGGCCGTCCGGAACACGTTCGTCGCGCCGAGGACGAGCGTCCCCAAGCCGTACTTGCGGAACGTGGCCCCCTCCATGCGCAACGGCACGCTGCTCGTGGCCGTCAGTCCCTCGGCCACCGTCAGGCTGAAATAGGCGGACTCCGCGCTGTTCGTGATGGACGCGCCGGGCGCGCCCTTGAGGGTGACGCCGTTCCCGTTGAACGTGAGGCCGCCCGCGTCCACCTCGCCCGACACGGTCACGGTGCAGCCGTCGGCCGCGAACACCGCCGTCGAGCCGGGGATCCAGGCCGTGGTGCCGTTGTTCCAGTTGAGGCTCGTGGCGTCCCACGTGCCGTCGCCGCCGCTCCACGTGAGCGTGTCCGCGCCGGCCATCGCCGCCGCCAGCACGACTACCGTCATCAGTGTCTTTTTCATCGCCTCAACCTTTCATGTTTCACCATTCACCGGAACAGTATCACGGTGCCGTTCGCGTAGGCGAACGTCACCTTCGTCGGCTGTACGTACGTCCGCCAGCGGTTCGGCAAATCCTCGTCACGGAACTTGCCCGTGATCTCCGCCGCCGTGGCGAGCGTATAGACCTTGTCCTCGTTCAGGTTCGCGTCGCCCAGCTTGAGCGAGAGGTTCGAGAGGTCGAGCGTGCCCGTCGCCGCAAGGCAGTCGCCCGTGCCGTCCGCCGCCAGGTCCACGACGAGCGTGCCGGAGGTGAGCGTCGTGCCGTTCATCGTGAGCGTGCCGATCGCGTGGCGTCCGCCCGGCTGGATCGTGCCCGTCACGGCGAGGGTGCCGCCCTTCACCGTGCCGTTGCCGCCGAGCTCGCGCGCCGTCTGCGCCGTCGTGTTCAGCTGGAGCGTCGCGCCCGCGCCCGCCCACATCTCCGTCGCGGGCAGCGTCGCGCCGTTCGCGAGCGTGAGCGTGCCCTCCTCCACGGCCGTGCCGGCCTTGTACGTGTTCGCGCCCGAGAGCGTGAGCATCCCCGCGCCCTTCTTCATCAGGTAGAAGTGCGCGTCCGGCCCCGCCGCGCAGCTTGCCGCCAGCTGGTCGGCCGTCATTGCGCGGTTGTAGACGCGCACCTCGTGGTAGTCGGCGAAGATGTCAGGGTCGTTCTCCGCCGAACATCCCAGCCAGATGCCGCCGGACTGGTCGATCTTGTCGAACGCCCAGCTCGCGTTCGCGGTCGTCGTCGCCGCGTCGATCAGCTCGCCCGTCGCCGCGTCGCGCATCGACACGGTGAATAACCACGTGTCGTCCGGCCTGCGGTCGAAGGTGATGGCCATGTGGTAGGTCATGCCGTCCACGAGCTCGTAGCCGTCGTGCGTGTAGCAGCCGCCCGCCGAACCGTTGAGCGTAAGCCAGCCCATCTTGTAGCTGCCGCCCCGGTTGGAGGCAAGCCATATCGTCTTGCCGGGAATCGTCGACAAGAACCGCGCCCACTGCCGCCGCTCGATCTGCGTCACCCACATCTCGATCGTCGCGCCGCGCCCGTCCGCCGGCAGGATGCCCGTGCCCAGGTTGATGCAGCTCGTGCCGCGCGCCGTGCCGAGGCATCGCACCGCGCCGTTCGTCCACGCCACCGTGCCGCCCACGACCGCGTCGGAACCGCCGATCTCGTCCGCGAGCGAGCCGTCGTCGAACCGCCACCGGTGGATCA
>CAMNLN010000347.1 GCA_946543025.1 uncultured Verrucomicrobiota bacterium | reverse complement strand
ACAAGAAGTACGTGATCCCGACCTTCGAGTCGAAGCTCTTCGGCATCGGCCTCGAAAGCTACACCGTGGGCTCGCACGAGTTCGTGATGGGCTACGCGATGAAGAAGGGCATCCTCGCGCTTCTCGACATGGGTCACTTCCACCTCTCCGAGAACGTGGCGGACAAGATCAGCTCCTTCCTCATGTTCTTCGGCAAGGTCGCGTTCCACATCTCGCGCCCCGTGCGCTGGGACTCCGACCACGTGATCCGCGTGAACGACGACCTGCGCAACGCCGCGCACGAGATCGTGCGGATGGGACCGCAGAACTTCATCATCGCCCTCGACTACTTCGACGCCTCCATCAACCGCGTTGCCGCGTGGGTGCTTGGCATGCGCAACATGCAGAAGGCGCTCCTCGAGGCGCTCCTCGAGCCGTCCGCCACGCTGAAGGCGCTCCAGGACGGCGAGCAGTTCACCGAGCAGCTCGTGCTTCAGGAGGAGCTCAAGAGCTATCCCTTCGCCGCGGTGTGGGAGGAATTCTGCGCCCGCGCGAAATTGCCTGCGAACGAGGCGTGGATGGCGGACGTGCTCAAGTACGAGCGCGACGTTCTCTCGAAGCGCGCGTAAGAAAGGAGCATTCCGCATGACTAATGGAGTAGCGTGTGCGTCGTCGGCCGCTCCGGCGACTGTCGCGGAGGCTGTCGGCCAGCATGTCGAAGAGGGACGTGCGTACATACAGCAGGTGATGACATGGTTCACCGAAAATGGGCTCGACTTCGCCACCAAGATTGTTTTCGCGATCGTCATCCTTGTCGTGGGCATGTTCCTGATCAAGGGCGTCACGGCGGCTGTGCGCGGCTCGCTGCGGAAGACGAACCGGGTGAACGAGCTTCTGGAACGGTTCATCTGCAATGCCGTCTCGAAGACATGCTGGGCTTTTCTGATCGTCATCGTGCTGGAGAAGCTTGGCATCGACATGAAGCCGATCATCGCCGGACTCGGCGTGACGGGCTTCGTCGTGGGCTTCGCGTGCCAGGAGTCGCTCAGCAACTTCGCGAGCGGCATCATGATCGCCTTGAACCATCCGTTCAAGGTGGGCGACTACGTGATTGCAGGCGGCGTCGAGGGGGCCGTGCGCGAGCTGAACATGATGGCCGTTGTGATGACCACGCCGGACAACAAGCTCATGACGGTGCCCAACAAGGCCGTATGGGGCAGCGCGATCACGAACTTCTCCGCGCTGGAGACGCGCCGCGTGGACGTGTCCGTGGGCATCGCCTATGGCGCGGACGTGGGCCTGGCGAAGCAGACTGCGCTTGACGCGCTTGCGCAGATACCGGAGATCATCGCCGTTCCTGCGCCGATGACCGAAGTTTCGAGCCTCGGCGACAGCGCGGTGGTTCTGACGGTGCGTGCCTGGTGCAAGAACGCGGACTACTGGACGGTCTACTTTGCCGCCACGCGGAAGGTCAAGGAAGCCTTTGCCGAGAAGGGCGTACACATTCCGTTCCCGCAGCTCGACGTCCACATGCACAACGCGTGAGCCGGATGTGCCTTCATTGCTTGAAGTGCCATTCCTGAAGTGCCGTCGGAACCTCCGGCGGCGCTTTTGCCATTACGGCGATCCCTTTGATCGCCTCAGAAAAGCCTGCAAGGGTCGTCGTCACCGGAATGCCGGCAAGCGTGGCGGCGGAACGTATCTTCAGGCTGTCGTGCGCAGACATCTCCCCGTCTTCGCGCGTGTTGACGATCCACTTGACCTTGCCGAGGCGGATGAGGTCGAGCGCGTTGGGACTGCCGAGGGGTATCTTGTAGAGCGCGTTCGACTCGATGCCGACCTTCCAGAGCAACGTGGAGGTCCCGCGTGTCGCCCAGATCTCGTAGCCGAGATCGTCCAAGGTCTTGGCGAGGCGGACGACCGCTTCTTTGTCCTCGTCCCGGACGGAGAGGATGACGCCGCCCTGCCCGGGGTGCGGCAGCGGGCTGCCCGCCGCGATCTGGCTCTTGTAGTAGGCCGTCGCCGCGTCGCGGCCGAACGCCATCACCTCGCCTGTTGACTTCATCTCCGGCGTGAGCGTGATGTCCGCGCCAGGAAACTTCACGAAGGGGAACACGGCCTCCTTCGCGCAGTAGTAGGGAGGGCTCGCGACATTCGACATTCGGCGTTCGACAGCCGGATCGTCGGATGTCGGTTGCCTGTTGCAGAATGTCCGTTCCGCAAGCTTCTCTCCGGCCATGCACCGCGCGGCCGTACCGGCGAGCGACCAGCCCACCGCCTTTGAGACGAACGGCACCGTGCGCGACGCGCGCGGATTCACCTCGATCATCCAGATCTCGCCGTCCTTAACCGCGAGCTGGATGTTCATGAGGCCGACCACATGCAGGCGTTCGGCGAACATGCGGGCGATGGTTTCGACTTCCGCGATCGTCTTCTCCGAAAGCGAAACGGGAGGGGTGACGGCGGCGGCGTCTCCCGAATGGCACCCCGCCGCCTCGATATGTTCGAGAATCGCGCCGACAACTGTCGTCGCGCCGTCCGAGACGCAATCGACGTCCAGCTCGATCGCATGGGTGAGGAATTTGTCGATGAGGATCGGCTTGCCGTCTGAAATGCGCACGGCTTCGTCCACATATTCGCGCAGTCGGTCTTCGTGATAGACGATCGCCATGCCGCGTCCGCCCAGGACGAACGAGGGACGAACGAGGACGGGGTAGCCGATGTGCGCGGCGATCTTGAGCGCGTCTTTGACGGAATGCGCGATGCCGCTTGGCGGTTGCTTCACGCCGACCTCCTCGACGAGCGACCGGAAGAAGTCGCGGTCTTCGGCGAGGGCGATGTCGCGCGGAGAGGTGCCGAGGACGTTTACGCCGGCCGCCGCCAACCGTTCTGCAAGGTTGAGCGGGGTCTGCCCCCCGAACTGAACGATTGCGCCGTCGCACTGCTCGCGCGCGTAGATTTCCATCACGTCTTCGAAGGTAAGCGGCTCGAAGTAGAGCTTGTCCGAGGTGTCGTAGTCGGTGGAGACGGTCTCGGGGTTGGAGTTGACCATCACGACCTCGATGCCCATCTTCCTGAGCGCGAACGCCGCATGGCAGCAGCACCAGTCGAACTCGATGCCTTGCCCGATGCGGTTGGGGCCGCCGCCGAGAATCATGATCTTTCTTGGCCTGACGAGGCCGGCGGGACCGGAGGATCCGGCGCATGTCTCGTCCGTCCCGCATGTCTCGCCCGTTCCGTATGTCTCGCCCGTCCCGCATGTCTCGCCCGTCCCGCTCCAGCCGTAGTAGCTGTAGTAGTATGGCGTCCTGGCCTCGAACTCGCCCGCGCAGGTGTCCACCTCGCCGAATTCCGGGCGGATGCCGAGATTTATCCGTTTCATACGAACTGTAATCTCATCAACCCCGATCGCCTCGGCGATCTCCCTGTCGCTGAACCCGAACACCTTCGCCTGCCGGAGGAGGGCGGCATCTTGGAGCACTCGACGTTCGACATCCGGCGATCGACAGTCGGACGACTTTTGGTCCTTGTCACGCGATGAAAGATATTCGCGGAACGCCTCGATTTCTTCTAGTTCCCGCTGGAACCACGGGTCGAACGCGCTGGGGTCGTGTCCGGCGAGCGGAGTCTCCAGCGAGCGCACGGCCTTGAGGTACGCCTGCTTGAAGGTGCGGCCGATCGCCATCGCCTCGCCCACGGACTTCATCTGCGTGCCGAGCCGCCTGTCCGCGCCGGGGAACTTCTCGAACGTGAAGCGCGGCACCTTCACTACCACGTAGTCGAGCGCAGGCTCGAAGCAGGCGGGCG
>CAMNLN010000346.1 GCA_946543025.1 uncultured Verrucomicrobiota bacterium | reverse complement strand
AACCAGAAGCGCATGTCCCATTTCCCGGCGGCAGGGTCGCCCAGCATCGGTTGGACGGACGTGCTGACCGAAATCGACAGCTTCGCCTTCCGCCCGGCAAGCTCGGCGGGAACATCCCATTCGAACGGCGCCCACGCGCGTACGCCCAAATCCTTGCCCGCGAGGGTAATGCGCGCGACGCGTCCGCCCGTCGAGAGCCGCAGGCGTACACGCGCCGCCTGCGGTACCGGCACCTCGGCCGACCACGTGGCCGTGCCCGTGAAGTCGGCGAGACCGAACATCGCGAGCGGGCCTAGCTTTACCTTGCCCGTCGAGCGCGGCATGAGGACGTCGTTGAACACGGCGAAGTCGCCTGCGAGGAAGAGCGCCGGGAGGAAGAAGTTCTTGTCGGCCTCGCCCGAGGTGATCGCGAACCGGTGCTCGCCGGCCGCGAGAGCGAACGGTACCGTCTGGCGGTAGAGCGGATCGTAGCAGGGCCGCAGGGAGGTACAGGGTTCTGGGGACTCCACCTTCGCGCCGTCCATCTCGAACGCGTACGGCTCGGCGACGTGGCGGATCACGGTGTCGCCCTTCGCGGGTTGCTCGTTGAGGCCGATGGGACGGCCGGACGACGTGACGGCATAGCTCATCGCGCAGTCGCGTGTCACGAGGCGCACGTCCTTGAGCGGCGCGGCGACTGTGAGCGTACCGTTCTTCGTTTCGTCGAAATTGACGCGGCGGATGTTCGGGGCGCTGAGCGTGAGGTCCCAGTCGACGTTCGCGAGGGATGTGATGGCGGAAAGAACAGGAGGGTCGCGCTCCCGCGCGACCGCATCGAACAGCATAACCCCGCGGGCAGGGAGGGTGAACGGTACGCGTGTGCCGTTGCGTTCCGCCACGAGCATGCGGTCGGAGAAGGGCTGCAGGTTGAGGACGGCAGAAGAACCGTCCGTGTAGGTGCGCACGAGAAGGTTCGTAGCCGGAGTGCCGTTTTGTTCCAAAACCCTAAAGGTCGCCGGTAACCGGTCGCGGCAAAGGGCAAGGGCGTCGGCTGCTGTGAGCGCCCTTTTGCCCGTGCGCTCTTCAGCGAAGCGTCCGCCCATGAGGCAGGCGAAGACGAGCGGGAGATCGGTGGATTCGTCCTCATCCACGAGGCGACAGGTGAACTGGTTCAGCTCGAGCGTCTTCAGGAGTCCGTAGAGGTCGGGACCTGCGACGCCTTTCCGCCCTGCAATGGCCAGTTGCGCCGCCAGACGGTTGGGGTAGCGCACGGCCACCTCGCGCTCCGTGACGGTCTTGCGCGCCCAGGCGGCGGCCACGCGCGCCTCGTCGGCGAGGACGTGCGCATGCTTCTCGTACCACGGATGGACGGGACCGGCAGGCGCGAAATAGCCGTGTTTCTCGACGAGCCCGCGTTCGTCCATCACGTCCATGCAGGTGATGTAATGGTCGATGCCGTGAAACGCGCACTGCCACATCACGTTCCGCAGCGTGGCCGGCACGTGGTTCGCGGGGCCGCACGCGTAGAGCTCCGCGAGGCCGCCGTGGCCGCGGTGGAGGACGGCCTGACGCGCAACGTTGTACGTCACCCACTCGATGGCCGGGCGCGCGCCCGGCGTAGCGTCGTAGGCCGTGCCGATCTCGTCCATGCCGGGCAGCGACTCGCCGCGCAGGCAGAGGATCGGGTTGCCGTTGCAGCGGGCCGAACCGTAGATGTCGTTTTCGGAAATCATGTGGCCGGTGAGAAGGATGCCGTGCGCGTCGCACCAGGCGCGGAGCTGGTCGAAATAGGCGGAGCGGAAGCGCGTGCCCATGAGGCCGAGGTAAACCGACCACACGTCGCCTTCCTTCGTCGCGAGCCATTTCTCCACGTCGGTCTTGAGTTCGCGGCCCGTCGCGGCGCGGTACTCGTCCTCTAGGCCGGCGTACTTGCGGAACGAGACAAGCGGTTTGCCCTCGGGGAAGGTGACGCGTGTGGGGTGCCCGGGTTCGTCCGTGAAGATGCCGAGTATGGTCTTGTTCTTAAACCAGCGGTCGAGGCGTTTCGCGTAGACTTCGTGCGTCAGCTCGATGAAGCGCGCGACGGCGGCCGGCTCGCACACGTTCACCCAGCCGGCCGGCGCGAGCGCAGATGTCCAGCGGAACGATCCGTCTGGGTTGCGGTAAACGCCGTATTCCGCGTAGCGCCAGGCGTCGTTCTCGTTCGGTACGCGTCCCTTGCACGTGCCGCTTGGCCAGTTGTACTCGTCGTACAGCCACACCTTCATGCCGCGCCGTTCGGCTTCGTCGCAGAACCACTCGTTCAGCTTCAGCCACGCCTCGCCCATGTATTCCAGCTCGAGGCCGCTGCGCGCGTAGATGAGGAAAGACTCGATCCCTTGCACCTGGATGGCGGCCACCTTCGCGCGCACCTCAGCCTCGGTGGGTCTGCCCGTGATGGCAAGGAACGGAATCATCCCGTCGCCGCGAACTGGCGCGACAGCTTGGGAAAGAAGAGGAAGAAGGGTAACGAGCAAAGATGACGCGATTAATTTTTTCATGTTTTGCATTATATCACAATTGCCAAGTGTCCCAACATTCTGGTATAGTGACATGTAAAGCAAAACAGAAAGAAGTGGTTGTGGCGATGCGTGTGAGAACGATTTGTATGGTATTTGTAGCTGCGTTCGCGAGCCTTACGATGTTGGCGGACGCGGTTGCCGTTTCGATTCCGAACAACTACGTGCAGGACGGATACTACCGCTATGCGCCAGCGACGCTGGTCGAGTCGGGCGTGCGGCATGTGTTTTACGTGCGGAACACCCGGAGCCACGTGGTGGTGGACGGCATCTGCCACGCAGTCCAGGCGGCGGACGGCACGCTAGGCGCGGAGACGCTCGTGCTGACGCCGGCGGACACGACCGGTACCGCGTGGGACTCTTACCACGTGGCCGATCCCTCGGTCATCGCCGGCGCGTTCTATTACGAAGGGCACGTCTACCGCTACCTCATGGCGTACCTCGGCGTGAAGGGGCGGCCGGGCGACGCGTCCAGCGACGGCGCGAAAAGCATCAACAACAAGGTCGGCTTCGCCGTGAGCGACAGCCTGACGAGCGGCTGGGTGCGCATGGGAACGAATCCCGTCGTCATCACCGAACACCTGGACTGGTGGGGCGTCGGGCAGCCGAGCCTGCTGAGCGTGGACGGCGCGGGCAAGGTGGCGCTCTTCTACGCCGGCGACTACGAAACCCGCATGATGAGCCTCGATTTCACGGACGCGGCGACAACCGCCGCCTCGCTCGCCACGAAGGTCGGCGACCAGGGCGTGTGGCTCGGCAAGACCGGCGTCATGGATCTTGTGGGCACGTCGCTCAAGATGACGATCACCAACGCCGACTTCGCCTACGACGCCGCGCGCAAGTTCCTCTACATGATCACGGATACGCCCGACAGGCAGGACGGTTGGTACGACGACGGCGGCTATTATCTCTACATCTCCAAGGCAGTCAGCGTCTATCGCACGCCCGTCGATTCGCTCGCGAACATGAACCTCGCGTCGGCCGAGTGGGAGCTCGTGGCCCGCTTCCAGCCAAGCGACCTCTCCGCCAGCTACCAGACTGCCGCGCGTTGCCACAACTCGGGACTCGTCCGCACGGCCGCCGGCGGCCTCGTCGGCCTCCAGGCGAACGTTTCGGTCGCCAACGTGCGGAGCGACGCGCTCTATACCTACCGCTTCCTGCCCGTGAGCTGGACGGAGGCGGCGGAGGAGGACGGCTACATCGAGTTCACGGCGACGCGTCCGATGAACCTCCGCCATTTCATCGGGCCGAACACGAAGATCGC
>CAMNLN010000345.1 GCA_946543025.1 uncultured Verrucomicrobiota bacterium | reverse complement strand
CGCCTTCCTTGAACTTGATCTCCTTGATGTAGCCGTCCACCTGCGGCAGAAGGTCTACCTCCTGGATCGGCTCGGCGTGCGCCACGAACTTCTCCGGAAGGTTGTACGTGCGCTCCTCCACCTCCCTCACGGCCACGGTCGCCACCATCTGCGGCAGCTGCGGCGGCGCCATGTTGCCCTTGGGCCACAGGTCGTTTGCGACCCAGCCGCCCACCGCGCAGGCCACGGCCAGCACCAGCGATCCGATCATGGCGCCGATTGCGCCACCCTTGCTCTTCTTCTCGTTGTTCTCTTCCATTTTGTTTTTCCTTTTCAATTCTTCTCAAGAAACGTCCCCGCCCCCGCCGGCCCCTCCCTGTTCACGCGAATCGACTCCCACACGGCCGTAAAGGACTTGCGCAGCGTGTCCTCCATGTCGCACTGGAGCACGTGCGCGATTCGGGCATGCACCAGACCGTCAAAGATTGCCATGCAGACGCTCGCCACCTGCATGGGATCGGCGTCCTTGCGCACACGCCCCTCCCGAAGGTCGTTCTCCACCGCCGTCCGCAATGCGGACCACGGCCCGAACCGCTCGTTGCGCATCAAATCCGCGCGCACGCTTTCCATCGACGAGTCCGCCCACTGAATCTGCTCGTGAACCAGCAGGAAGAACGCCGTCCCCTTCGGATCGCCGATGATCTGCACGGCGTTGCGCACCATCATGTCCGCCACCACCGGGAACGAGAGTCCGCCGAACGACGTTTCGCCCGTCGGCAGCAGTTCCACGATCTGACGCCTGAACTTCGCCAGCATCTCATCGATAAGCGCCGTCAAAAGCGCATGTTTCGACTCGAAGTGCCAGTACACCGCCCCCTTCGTCATCTTCAGGCGGGCGGCGATATCAGTGAACGTCGTGTGCACGTAGCCTTTTTTCGCGAAAAGCGCCAACGCGCTCGCGAGAATCCGCGTGCGCGTCTTTTCCGCATCTCTCTGTGCTTTCTTGGGCATGAGGCGCATATTATAACATACCTTCAGGTAGGTATGTCAATTGCGTTTTTTCACCACCAGTAGACCGGTGGCGGGGGCGGAGGAGGCGGGCAGCCCCATCCCCAGTAGCGCGGCGGAGGGGGCGGCGGCATGTGGCCCCAGTGACGTCCGCCGTGGAAATGGCGCGGCGGAGGTCCGCCCCAATGGCGACCGCCTCCATGATGATGGTGGTGGTGCGCAAACGTCGGTCCGGCAAAAGCAAGCGCGCCGACAAGGGCGACGAGGTATTTCATCTTGTTCATGTTGCACCTTCACTTCCTGTTTATCGATTTCCGTTGTTGCTTGTCGGACGTCTCCGCCGACATTTAAGACGGGAAAGCTTGGCACGCGAATCTGACAGCGCGGCGCAAAATTATTTCGCCGCCGTCTCCAGCACCTTCACGGCGCGAAAACCGCCCCAGACGAACAGTCGCCACGGACGAATGTTGCGTACCGTCTTGACGACGCGATCCTGTCGGTCGTAGAAGACGGCATCGATTGGAAATCGCATGAAAAACGTGTGGATGGCGTTGCACCGCAGGATCAGGAGTCCCCGTCCGGGCGGCAGGTCGCGCCGTCCGATCAGCCCCCGCAGGCGCTCCCCAAAACTACGCGCCACCTCGGCCGTCACGCCGCCGATCTCCACCGTCTCGACCATGCTCTTCCTTTACGCGAAGACGCAGATCATCGTGAAGTTGTCGGCGGCGCCCGCGTTTCGCACGGCGGCGGAAAGGCGCGCGATGGCGGCATTCGGGTCAGGAGCCGCCTTCAGCAGCGCGGCGATCTCGTCATTCTCCAGCATGTCGTGCACGCCGTCGGAACAGAGCAGAAAACGGTCGCCGCGCTTGATGTCGATCTCGGCAAGGTCCGGACGCGCGCGCAGTTCCGTGCCGATGGCGCGCGTGAGGATGTGCGTGAGCGGATTGTGGCGGCTCTGCAGGTCGGCCGCACGCGCGGCGGCATTCTCCGAAAGGGCCCTTCCAAGTTCGTTCCCCACCGTGTGATCCCGCGTAAGCTGCTTCATTCCACCTGTCCGCAGACGATAGATGCGGCTATCGCCCGCGTAACAGGCAAGCGCACGAACAGGATCCGCATGATCGACCAGCAGCAGGGCGACGGTCGCCCCCATCATCCGATAGCCGTTCTCTTTCGCATACGCGCGAATGCGGTCGTTGACGCGCTGTATCTCCCTCACGAGGGCGAACTGCTTGATCTCGTAGGCAGACCCCCGCTCCGCGTCCATTACGCCGGCGAACGCGTCGCAGATCCAGCGGCTGGCCAGCGCACCGCCGTCGCCGCCGCCCATGCCGTCCGAAACGCAAAAGAATCCATCGTCCGGACGATCGAGGAAAGAATCCTCGTTCGCCCGGCGCACAAACCCTCGATCCGTTACCGTCGCCGTTGCGAACGGGAACTTCGGTTTTTCGTTTCTGCCAAAGAGGCCGAACATTTTGCCGTTGATTATACCCTAAACAGCCACCGATGTAAATTCCCCTTCTGCGAGGCGCGTGGTCACGCGGTCGCCCGGCGCGACATCGGCCGCGCGACGGACGACATGGCCGTCGGCGCCGACGGTAATCGAGTAGCCGCGCCCGAGCACCGCGTAGGGATTGAGAAGGTCCAGCCGCGTCGCCTGCTCGCGCAATGCCGCCTCGGCCCGCTGGCGCGCCGCCGGAAGCGGCTGCTCAAGACGCAAGGCCGCGCGCTGCAAACGCACCTCCAGTCGCGCGACGACGTCCTTCAGGGCGGGCGCGAGGCGGGAGGACGCATCGCGCAGACGACGCTCGACGCGCGCGGCCGCGCCGTCGAGCGTCCGCTCGAGCCGCAGGGAAAGGTAGTCGAGCTGTTGCGTCTGCCCTTCCGCGAACTGGCGCGGCGCGCGCGCGAGGCGCGCCGCCAGGTCGTTCACTTGCGCCGCAAGCTCTGCCTTCACCGGCACGGCCCGCTCGGCGGCGATCGAGGGGGTCCCCGCGCGCAAGTCCGCCACGTGGTCGCAGAGCGTCGTGTCCGACTCGTGCCCCACGGCGGAGATGACGGGGATTTCCGACGACGCCACCGCGCGTACGACCGGCTCCTCGTTGAACGCCCACAGGTCTTCGACCGATCCGCCGCCGCGCCCGACGATCAGGACGTCGGGCCGCCATTCGCTCGTCTGGAAGTACCGGATGCCGCCTACGATCTCGTTCGCCGCGCCCTCGCCCTGCACTTTCACGGGGAAGAGCCGTATCTCCAGGTTCGGGAAGCGGCGCGTAAGCACCGTGCACATGTCGTGGATCACGGCCCCGGCAGGGGAGGTGACGATGGCGATGCGGTGCGGCAGGAACGGCAGCGGACGGCGCAGCTCGGGATGGTCGAGCTTGTTCAGGCCCTCCGCCTCCAGCTTCGCCTTGAGCGCGTTGTACTGCGCCATGCGGTCGCCCAGACCCGCGAGCCGCAGCCGCGCCACCTTGAACGAGTACTGGCCGCGCGACATGTTCAGGTCCAGCTCGCCGATCACTTGTACCTTCAGGCCGTTCGCGTCCGCGTCGCCCTTCGCGAGAACCGCCTTGAATCCGTCGTCGCATCCGTCCAGCCGGAACGCGAACAGCACGCAGGATATCTGCGCGTCCTTGTCTTTCAGCGTGAAGTAGCGGTGCCCGGAGGAATAGGTCTTGAGGCCGCTCACCTCGCCTTCGATCCACACGCCGGCGATCTTCTCGTTGTTGGCGAGCAGGTTCCTGCGGATAGAGAGCGTCAGCGCTCCCACGCTGTAGATTTTTTCGGGCATGCCGACAGTATAGCAAAATCCTGAGCGCCGCGATCG
>CAMNLN010000344.1 GCA_946543025.1 uncultured Verrucomicrobiota bacterium | reverse complement strand
CGCAGCCCGTCTTCAGCAGGCAGCCGCAGAACATCTTCGTGCGCGTCTTCAGCTGGACGTGCGTCTCAAGCCCGATCGTATTCTCGAATTCCATGTCGTTCCTTGTCCTTCGGTCCGCTATTATACCACAATCGCCCTTATACCGTCCCGGAGCGGACGGCGAGCTCGAGCACGGCGTCCAGCGTCTGCAGCTTCGCATGCTGCACGAGCTTGAACGGCAGCTGCAGCCCGAGCGGACGCAGGAAGCGCATCACGCGCCCGGTGCGGACGTGCAGCTCGCCCGGGACGCGCCCCAAGACGAGGATGCGGTCCAGCATCCGCTGCGCGTGCGCCTCCCACAGGCGCTTCAGTCCGCCCGGCTTGCCGTCCACCGACATCTTTTCCCAGACGCGCCGCTCGCCCGTCGCCGCGTCCACGGCCGCCAGCACGTAGAGGAAGCGCGACCGCGCCTCCCGCGTCTGGTACGACGGCACCATCACGAAGTCGACCTCCCACTTCTCGGCCTTCGCCATCGGCAGCTTTGCCGCCGCCGCGCACTTCGCCTTGTTCAGCGACACCTGCTCCGTGTACGGGTTCTGCCGCTCGTCGGGCAGCTTCAGCGGCCCGTCGATCCAGACGTTCTCGGACATCTCCTTGCGCGCGAAGAGGGCGTTCTCCTTCACGTAGGCGAGCGGCAGGTCGGGGTTCTCGTCGAGCCGCAGCATCAGCCCGTAGCACTCGTAGAGAAGCGGCGCGAGGAACGCGCGCTCGTTGTCCGTGAGCGCGCGCGGCACGAAGCCAGGCTCGTAGACGAACAGCTCCGTCACGCCGCCCTTGGCGGAAACCAGCTCGAAATGGTCGAAGTCCATCGGCGACATGCCCACGCCGAAGTCAGTCACGCGCCGCGAGATCATGAAGTCGCGGAAAGGCACGAAGCCGGGGAAGAGGTGCAGGCGCCCGATCACAGGACTGCCCTTCTTGTTCTCCGCCATCGCATTCACCAGATACGGCAGCTCGCTCGTCTGCGGCACGAGCGCCCAGTTGTGCGCCGCCGCCTTCTCCCACAGGTTCAGCGCGGCGATCGCCTTGGCGATCTCATCGATGTCTTTCCGGTTCACGTTCGTCATTCTCCAGTTGAGTCCGGGCGACACCAGTATACCAAAATGCGTATCGAATCCCCAGCCTTCCGCCGCGTCCGACTTGCATCATTTGCACCCGACCTTCCTGAGAGTCCTTTCATCCGGTTTCCGTTCCGCGGCAGTGCCACGTCCCATCTGTTTCAAATGATCCTGTCGCCCCAGAACGCCACGGACACGTCCCTGCATCCGGCCTCTCTAGCCCACGCGAGCCGCGGGCGAATCAGCGGCTCGTCAAGGCGTCCACGATGGTTCCGCGCGTGGCCCAGCTCCCACAGATGCCCGAACACGATGCGCTTGGCGTTGACCTTCGCCACGGCCTTGAGGGTGTCGATGCCGCACCCCGGGAAGAACAGCCACAGGTCGGGCCGTCCCCAGACGGTGCCGAGCTTCGGCTCCGTCCCGCGCCCGCTGTCGCCCGTGTGGTAGAGGATGAAGTCGCCGATCTTGATCTCGAATGCCGTCGTGAAGTCGATCAGGTAGTTGTTGTGGTCGATGAGCGACGTGCGGATCTCGACGTCCTTGATCTTGAAGGTCTTCACGCCGCGCGCGTAGCCACCGCCGAACGGCGTCCTGACCCCGTCGACTTTTTTCCATTTCACGGCCTTGCTGTTGCTGTGGAAGTTGGAGATGACCGTTTTGCGCGCGTTGTCCATCGCACGGTAGAACCCGTCCCGCCAATGGTCGCCGTGGTTGTGCGTGATCAGCGCGAAATCGAGCATCGATGCGAATTCCACGTCTCGGCGGTGGACGAGATCGACGGAAAAGAGCGCTTCCCGGGTCTTGACGACATAGCCCATGTTGTACACGCTCCACACGGCCGGCACGTCGCCCGTCACGACCGTCTCCTTCACCTCGCGCATCACCTTCTCGAACGCCGCCTCCAACTTCTCCAGCGACGCAAAGCCGCGCGTCTGGCCATCCTGCAGGTAGGCACAGTAGTCTTTCGACTCGACGAGTTCCGTCTCCCGGTTCCATACGGCGATCGTATCTTCGCCCGGTTCCTCCGTCCCCGCGCGGACGGACGGCACCAGCGCCGCCGCACCCATTGACCTGATGAATGTACGCCTGTTCATGATCTTCCTTTCTGGCTGGCTGCCGCCGCACAGGAGACCAGCGCGACGCCGAATGCGAGGACGTTTGCTTTCATGCCGGTCATTCTACCATATCCGGCGGGCCAGGTGTAGGGCAAGACTCACATCATTCCGCGGCAGGCTTCATTTCAAGAACGCAACCGACGATGCGGTGGTCGCTCAGACGGCGTTCGTTGTCCGCCGCAAAGAGCCCCTTCACGTCGAAGCCCTTGACGACGACGTTGTCCAGCACCGAATAGCGCCCGTCGTTGGCGACGGTGTACCCCGCTTCGGCGAAGGCGGCGAAATGCCCGATTTCCGAAACGTTGAAGTCCGCCGAGACGATGACATACGGCATGTCCTTGAAATGCTCCACGATCTGCCGCATCTGGGGCAGCGCGTAGCGTTGGCCGTCCTTGGTGCGGAACCAGTCAAGGTGGCTCTGTACGAAATGCACCTCGTTCGTCCCGAACAGGAACACGGAATCGATGAAATACACCTTCTGGCGGCGCAAGGCGTAGTCGACGATCTCGTGCCGGACGCACGGAAACCGCGTGAACAGGGCGTTGCACTGGTAGTTGTTCTTCGGCCCCAGCACCTTCGTGGGGAACGCGGCAAACACCTCGTTCGTCGTCAGCCTCCCCGCCTTGTCGAACACGGGGTCGAATTCGCTCACGCCGAGGAAATCCGGCTTCAGGCGCGCGATCATCGCCCGGTATTCGGCGCTCCGCACGGCCGACTCCTCGGCCGTTACGGCCGTCTTGCTGGCCTTGCCAAGCGCGAAATGCCCGATGTTCCACTGCACGACGCTGAACCGCGCCCGGGGCTGCGGCGCCGCGCCGCCGCTTTCAGGCGATGCCGCATGCGAAGTGGCACCCGCCAACATTGCGCACGCCGCAAGCACGGCGGTCGCCGTCCGTCTAACCGACTTGTCGATGTTCCTTTTCATGCAGTTAGTTTACCATACACCCGCCAGATACGCCAAGGCCCTTCTTTTTCGCGCCCGGCGGAAAGTGCGTGTTCCGCTACCAGGCGTAACGACAGGACCGTGCGCGGTTACCGGATGATGATCGTCGCACCGTTCGGCGCCGGAAACGCGTAAACCATGTTGCCGTCGCGCACGAAAGCCACCACCTTCACCGCGCCCGCGTTCTCCGCACGCGCGCGGCCCGGCAGCGTCACCGTGCCGGAAACGAACGCCACCGGTTCGCCCGCAGCCAGGTTCAGGTCCGAACGCCCCGCGAAGTCCGCCGTCGCCGTGCTCTCAAGCGTGAGGTCTCCGTCCATGGAAAGAATGCTCTCGCCCACGCGGAGGCCGCCCGATACCGTCAGCGCGCCGTTCCGCACGAGGCCCGAGGTCGTCACCGTCCCCACCGCCTGCGCCGTGCCGCCGAGGTCGCAGACCGCGCCGTCCGCGACGGCGAGGCCGCCGCCCGCACCGAGCGTCCCGGCGCCGGAGAGCGCGAGGATGCCTCCTTCCACGACCGTTTCGCCCGTGTAGGTGTTCGCGCCCGTGAGCGTGAGCAATCCCGCGCCGCGCTTCACGAGGCCGCCGTCCGCACCCGCGCAATCCGGGTCGTGCAGGATCGCCTGCGCCATCGTGAACGGCGCGCCTTTCAACGTCTCGGAGGTATCCACC
>CAMNLN010000343.1 GCA_946543025.1 uncultured Verrucomicrobiota bacterium | reverse complement strand
TCCCCACTGGAAGATCGAGCGCCGTCCGCAATGGCCTGAGGCCGGGCATACGCCCGTCACGTTCGCGTTCCGCGAGGCCGTGCTATCCACGCCGAACCTGCTGGGCGTATTCGTCGGGCACGTGCACCAGCACTTCTTCGCGTTCGACCGTGGGCACGTGCAGTGCGCCGTCGCCGCCAACGCCGACGGTTCCTTCTTCGACGTGCGCGTCAACTGCTGACGCGCGCTCGTTCGTGCGCGTAGAGGATTGTGCCCGGGAACCAGGTTGTCGCATCGAAGGGGTTGCCGTAGAGATCCGTGAGAGGCGTGCGCGCGTTGAGCGCCGTCGCCTCGTCGCGGTCGAGATCGGTGTAGAGCCGCACGACGGCGCTTGAATCCGCGGCGCGGAACGTGAACACGCAACCGATTTTTCCGTAGTCGGTCTTCGAGACGAAGCGGTGTCCTTCCAGCGCGCGCGTGAAGACGGCGTAGGCGGCGAACGACGGATAGGGGAAGCCGTCCGCGCCCACGAGCGCGATGTAGTTCGGCGGCGAGACGAGTCCTCCGTAGCCGTGCGCAGTGTAGAGGAAGACGCGAGCGTTTCCTTCCGCGAGGAGGGAGAGCGTGTAGCGGCATGTGGCATCGGCGTTCGCGGCCATCTCCTCGGACGTGTCGGGCGTCCACGGCACGAGCCGCGCGTAGAGTCCGCTCATGTGGCGCGTGGCCTTCTGGCTGCCGCTGCTCGTGCCCTGTCCCTCGCTCATGTAGACGGGCTTGCCGTTGAGGTTGGGATGTTCTGCCAGAATGGGGGCGAACGACTTCTCGGTAAAGTTGCCGTCTGCTCGCCGCGCGCGCGGGTGCGGCGTGTAGACGTGGTAGTCCACGATGTCGCACGAGTCCCATCCGCCGCCTGCGGCGACGCCGCGCGACCAGTCGCCGCCGCCTTTCGACGCATAGGTGTTAAAGCCGCTCACGCGGATCTTCGGGTTGACGGCCTTGACGGCCCGATAGGTGAGGCTCTGGAACATGCCGAAGTCCTCGGCGGCGCGTGCGGCGTCGTAGTACTTGATGTCGGCGGCCGACATCCACCAGCGGCCCCATGGCTCGTTCCACACGAAGTACTCGTCGATCACGCCGTCGTAGCGCTTCACGAACGTGGTCACGTAGTTCAGCCAGGCGTTCGTGTCCACGGGCCGAAGGAACTTCTCGAAGTAGCCCATCTGCTTGCAGCCGAGGTCGTGGTAGTGCGTGGCCCAGGCGGGCACCGTGCCGAGCTGGGCGAAGATCTTCACATTGTGGCGGCGGAAACGTTCGATCGAAGCGTCGCAGAACGTCCACTTGCCTTTCTCCTTCTCCAGGTTCCACCAGCCCGAGCAGCGGAGCGCCGCGTCATGGAAACGCGTCCAGTTGACGCCGCCCGCCTTCATCGCGCGGACCATCGCGTCGCGCGGCTCCATGTGGATGCCGAACGGAGAGTCCGGCATGTCGCGGTTCCAGCCGATCGGACGCGGGATGCGCGTGAAGACGAACTCGTCGGCTGCGGACACGGCCTTGTCGCCGGCGCGTACCTCGCCCGTCACGCGGAATTGCCCGGTCTGTTCCGCGAGCTCCGACGCGAGGTCGAGCGTGCCGTGCGCGTACGCGCCGCCGGCAAGCGACACGTCGGGAAGGGAGCGGGTGCGCCCGTAGAGGTCCGTGAGCGAAAGGGCGAGGACGGTGCCCGTAGGGGCGTCGATTGCGGCCCACGCGAGCGCAGGCTTCTCGTCGGCGAAGAAGATGCGGGTGTCGCCCGCGATTTCGCCGCCGGAAGGGCCGAGTGCGACGGTGGCCGGGAAGGGCGGCGGTGCCTTTTCGCCGTACCACACGCGGAGGTCGTCGAGGAAGAGCTCGCCCGTGCCGACGAATTTGACGGCGAACGCGCGGGCGAGGTCCTGCGGACGGAACGTGAAGGAGCCGTCTTGCCATGTGGCGGCGATGGGAACTGGCGCGGACTTGATTCGTGCGCGCGTGTCCGCGACAACCTGCGCAGACCAGCTGCCCGTGCCGCGGCAGCGGAAGGCAACGACATGGTTCGTGTAGGGCTCGCTCGTCTGGAACGGTTCGCCCCAGACGGCGAACGGCTCGTTGGGCCCAGAGGCGAGGCGAAGGACGGGAACCGGCGAGCTGGCATCTTGCGCCGCGGTGGCCGTGCCGGTCTCGGCGTCGCGGTCAAGGTTCCAGCCGTTGGGGAGCCCGAGCGGGAAGCGTCGGTTGACGAACGAGGTGACGCTCTTGGGGGGGCGGGGAATCGTGCGGGCCAGCGTTACGCGGTCCACGCGCTCTACCGTGAGGCGCGCGAGGTCGGTCTCGCCCGTGCCAGGATAAAGATAGAGTCCGAGGCTGGCGTCGCTTTTCGCGTGCACGTGGCCGAGGAAGGTTTCCGTTTTCCACGCGGGCGCGCTGAAGGTGTGCGAGGAAAAGGTGGTGTAGGGCGAAGGGTTGAGGCGGAAGCCGAGGCCGAGCGCATTTCCGCGGGTACGCCCCTCTATCGTGATGCGGAAGCAGGTGGGCGGCGTGAGCCGGGCGCAGGGGATGGCAAACTGTACCGTGCCCTTGCCGGCGTCGGCGGCGAACCGGAGGAACGTGCGCCCGTCCTCCGTGACGAGCTTCGTCGTGCACTGTCCCTCGCTCCAACTGGTGAAGTTGTCGCTGACGCCGTGCGGCAACACGCCGCGGCACATGCCGACCTTGGAATGGTCGACGGGTGAGAGGTGTTTCGTGAAGTCGATGTCGAGAACCGTCTCGGCCGGCAGCGCGAGGCTGACGGCGAGGGCGAGGAGCGGGAGCGATTTTGTCATCCGGGACTACTTTACGAGCGTGCGGAAGTACGCGATCGTCTTGGCGAGGCCATCTTGGAGCGGAATCTTCGGTTCCCAGCCGAGGAGTTCCTTGGCGAGCGTGATGTCCGGTTTGCGGCGCTTCGGGTCGTCCTTCGGCATGGGTCCGTAGACGAGCTTGGATTTCGATTCCGGCAGCTGGCGCAGGGTTTCCTCGGCGAGCTGCTTGATGGTATACTCGCCTGGGTTGCCGGTATTGATGACGGCCGCGCCGAGATTGTGCTTTTCGATGAAGGCGTCGACGGCGGGGCGTTCGAGCGACATGTAGCGACGAAACGCCTCGATGAGGTCGTCGCAGTACTGGAACGAGCGCGTCTGCGAGCCGTCGCCAAAGAGCGTGATGTCCTGGTTCTGAAGGGCCTGCATGATGAAGTTGGAGATCACGCGGCCGTCCTTCGGGTGCATGTTCGGCCCGTAGGTGTTGAAGATGCGCACCATGCGCACGTCCACGCCGTACTCGCGCGCATAGTCGGCGCAGAGCGTCTCGGCCACGCGCTTGCCCTCATCGTAGCAGGAACGGATGCCGATGGTGTTGACGTTGCCCCAGTAGCTCTCAACCTGCGGGTGGACGAGCGGGTCGCCGTAGATCTCGCTCGTCGAGGTGTGGAGGATGCGGGCCTTCGTCTTGAGCGCGAGGTCAAGCATGTTCATGATGCCGAGGACGGAACTCTTCGTCGTCTCCACGGGGTTCTTCTGGTAGTGGATGGGCGAGGCGGGGCAGGCGAGGTTGTAGATCTCGTCGAACTGTCCCCAGAAGGGCTGCGTCACATCGTGGAGGACGAACGAGAAGCGGCGGTTTTCGAAGAGGTCGTAGATGTTCGACTTCGTGCCGGTGAAGAGGTTGTCGAGGGCCGTTACCTCGTAGCCGTCCGCGAGCAGGCGGCGGCAAAGGTGCGAGCCGAGAAATCCGGCGCCGCCGGTGACGAGTGCTTTCTTCGAGAGAATCATGTCGTTTCTTCCTTGGTTTAACGGTGAAAATTATACCATAAA
>CAMNLN010000342.1 GCA_946543025.1 uncultured Verrucomicrobiota bacterium | reverse complement strand
TCTGGATCGACAACATACGGTGGACGGGGTCGGGTACGGTCGAACCGCCGGCGGATAACACATGGCAGGTCGCGTTCGACGCGAACGGTGGCGAGGGGTCGATGGCGTCCCTCGACGTGGACGATGCCGACGGGACGAACCTGACGGCCTGCGCGTTTGCCCGGGCGGGAAACGTGTTCGCCGGATGGAACACGCACTCGAACGGCACGGGGCTTGCGCTCGCGGATTGCGCGCGTCTGGCATTGTCCACCAACGTGACGCTTTACGCGCAATGGAGCACGAACGCATTTGCGGTGACGCTCGATCCGGCCAACGGCGCGGCGCCGACGGTGCTGTCGTTTGCCGTCGGCGCGTCCGTGGTCGCGCCGGAACCCGCGCGGACGGGCTACACGTTCGCGGGGTGGACGCCCGCGCTGCCGGCGGCGATGCCGGCGAGCAACCTGACGGCGACGGCGGAATGGACGGCGAACCTCTATACGGTCAGCTTCGACCTCGGGGAGGGCGGCTCGGGGCTTGACGCCTTCGAGCAGGAATTCGGCACGGCCGTGGTGCTGCCGACGACGCCCTCGCGCACGGGCTACGCGTTCGCGGGCTGGACGCCGGCGCCGCCCGCGACGATGCCGGCCTCGAACGTCACGCTCAGGGCCACGTGGGAAGCCGTGCCGTATTCGCTGACGTTCGACGTGGCGGGCGGATCCGAAGTGCCGACGATCACGCAGGCGTACGGGACGTCCGTGACGGCGCCGGCCGAGCCGACGCGCACGGGCTACGCGTTCGCGGGATGGTCGGACGATCCGCCGGCGACGATGCCGGCGGGGGACGTGACGCTGACGGCGCAGTGGACGGTGAATTCGTACACGCTGACGTTCGACGCGGCGGGCGGCTCGGCCGTGGCGCCGGTCACGCGGGCGTACGGCGCGGAGGTGGTTGCGCCAACCGCGCCGACGCGCGCCGGCTACACGTTCGCGGGGTGGACGCCCGCGCTGCCCGTGACGATGCCGGCGAGCAACCTGACGCTGACGGCGGAATGGACGACGAACGCGTACGCGATCACGTTCGACGCGGCGGGCGGCACGGACGTCGCGCCGCTGACGGCGGACTACGGCGCGGAGGTGGTTGCGCCGGCCGCGCCGACGCGCGCCGGCTACACGTTCGCGGGGTGGACGCCCGCGCTGCCGGCGACGATGCCGGCGAGCAACGTGACGGCGACGGCGCGGTGGACGGCGAATCCGTTCGTGATCACGTTCGACGCGGCGGGTGGCTCGGCCGTGCCGCCCGCGACGAACGCCTGCGGGAGCGCGGTGACGGCGCCGGCCGCGCCGACGCGCGCGGGTTACGCGTTTGCGGGGTGGACGCCCGAACTGCCGGCGACGATGCCGGCGAGCAACCAGACGGCGACGGCGCAGTGGACTGAAGATTCGTTTACGATCGCGTTCGACCTGGGCGACGGCGGCTCGGGGCTTGACGCCTTCGAGCAGGCGTTCGGCACGGCGGTCGTCCTGCCGGTCACCGCGCCTGCGCGCACGGGCTACGTGTTCGCGGGCTGGTCGCCCGCGCTCCCGGCGGAGATGCCGGCGAGCAACGTCACGCTCGTCGCCACGTGGACGAGGGAAATCCATTCGATCGTCTTCGACACGGCCGACGGCACGGAGATTCCCGCGATTACGCAGGAGTACGGGACGCGGGTGACGGCGCCGGCGGACCCCGTGCGCGAAGGGTTTGTGTTCGCAGGCTGGACGCCCGCGCTGCCGGCGACGATGCCGGCGAACGATCTGTCGGTGACGGCGCGCTGGACGACGAACACGTACACGATTACGTTCAACACGGCGGGCGGTTCGGCCGTGCCGCCGGCGACAAACGCGTTCGGGAGCGCGGTGACGGCGCCGGCCGCGCCGACGCGCGCCGGCTACACGTTCGCGGGGTGGACGCCGGCGTTGCCGGCGACGATGCCGGCGAGCAACCTGACCGTGACGGCGCAATGGACGATCCGGGCGTATACGATCACGTTCGACGCGGCGGGCGGCTCGGCCGTGGCGCCGATCACGCAGGCGTACGGGACGCGGGTGACGGCGCCGGCCGCGCCGACGCGCACGGGCTACACGTTCGCGGGATGGACGCCGGCGCTGCCGGCGACGATGCCGGCGAGCAACCTGACCGTGAGGGCGACATGGACGCGCGAGACCACGCCGGAGCCGGTCGACCCGGAGCCCGCGGACCTGCGGCTCTACGAGTCGGTCGAATCTGAGCTCGTGGAAGGCGCGGCGACGTACGACGGCTATCTGTATGACGCGGCGAACAACGTCGTGGGCGTGATCCAGGTGAAGCGCGCGAAGTACAACGTGAACAAGGATCTGGCGAAGGTGACCGCCACCGTGACGCTGGCCGGCGAACGGAAGCTGTCCTACAAGGGCGGGGAGTGGCATCTGGACTCGAACGAAGTGACGCTGACTTCCGCGCAGGACGCGCGCGCGCTGAAGGTCGTGCTGGGGAGGCGCGGGCTTGCGGGCACGTACGGCGGCTATTTCATCGACGGCGCGGTGAACCCGTTCGCGTCGAAGGACTCGGCCGTGAAGGCGGACGGCGAGACGGTGCTGGGCAACGTCATGTCGAGGGGCGGCGTCTTCGTGCTGGCGGTTCCGGCGGAGAACGGATGGGGCAGCCTCACGGTCGAGGTGAAGGCGCGCGGCAAGGCGTCCGTGAGGGGTACGCTTGCCGACGGCACGCGGGTGAGCGTCTCGAGCCAGCTCCTGATCGGGGAAGAGAGGTGCTGCGTCCCCGTCGTCTCGCCCAAGTTCGCGAAACCCGCGTTCGCGATCTGG
Organism: uncultured Verrucomicrobiota bacterium; assembly: GCA_946543025.1. GTDB lineage: Bacteria > Verrucomicrobiota > Kiritimatiellia > RFP12 > UBA1067 > RUG572. Next base: position 1,043 of record CAMNLN010000342.1, on the reverse strand, counting down.
CTGACGCGCAACGGCGTTCCCGAGGCGGCCGCGGGCATCGACGGCGCGAAGTTCGCGGCCGCGCGCGCCAACCTGGCGGCCGGGGCAAGGTTTGCCGTCGACGCGACGGCGCTTGCGGCGGCGATCGGCACGCCGCTGCTGACGGACTATCTGCCGAACGGATTCTCCGTGGAGGCGGTCGGCACGAAATGGCTGGTGGAGGACGGGGCCAAGGCCGGGCAGGTGAAAATCGACCGGAAGACCGGCGAACTGACGACGACGAGCGCGAACTGGGCGTCCCTGAAATTGACCTGCAAGGCCAAGACGGGACAGTTCTCGGGATCGTTCAAGGCGTACGCGTTGAACGGCGAGAGGCTGAAGGCGACGACGGTGAAGGTGGCCGGCGTCCTGGTGGACGGGAGGGGGTACGGCGCGGCGACCGTGAAGAAGAAGTCGGCGGCCGTGACGATCGCCCCCGAAAATAATTGACAAAAGGTGATTTTCCGTCTTGCCGTCGAATGTGAAAAAGTGTTAAAATGTTGCCCGCAATCAGGAGGCATTTGCCAACGAGAAGGCTAGAAAGACAATGAAAGACCTGAAACAGGGACGCATCGCGCCGCGCGTGGCGGCGGTGATGCTGCTTTTCGCGGTCGTTTGCGGCTGCGAAAAGGAGCCTGTCGCCTCGCGGCAAGAGGCTCCTGCGCCACGCACACAGGATCCCGTCTACACGCAGGCGCTCCACCGCGTCCAGACGGAGCGCCGGGCGATCGCCGCGCAGCGCCAGAAGGTGGTGGAGCAGATGGAGGCGCTCGTGGCGCGCGCGCGGAAGGCGCTGCCGCCGGACGCGACGGAGGAGCAGGTGCGCAAGGAGCTTCTGGACAACCCGCGGAAGTATCCCGGCTGGCGGGAGCTTTCGCGCATGCTGCGCGAGCATAACGCGAAGGCGGAGAAGGATTTGGAAGACGCGCGGCGCCTGGTGGCGGCGCGCATTCGGCAGGAACAGGCAGATTTTTCCAAGAGAGGCGGTAGCAAATGAAGACATGCAAGACGTTCGGACTCGCCGC
>CAMNLN010000341.1 GCA_946543025.1 uncultured Verrucomicrobiota bacterium | reverse complement strand
CGAGGATCGCGCCGCCCGTCACCGCGCCGCCGTAGCGCAGCGTGCCCGCGCCCGTCTTCGTCAGGTCGAAGTTCGCGCCGTCCGTCGCGGTCGCCACGTTCGCCACGTAGCTCGCCTCCGCGCCCTCCGGCACCTCGATCCGCACCGTGTTCGCAAGAGCCTTCTCCGTCTCCTCCGGCACCGCCACCGTCGAGTTGAACCACTTGCGCTTCAGGTACGCGAGGATCTGCGCCTCCTCGTCCGCCGTAAGCGTGCGGGTGAACGCCAGCATCTCGCCGATGTAGCCGATGTACATGCGATCGGCGCCTCCGGACGTGGGCGTCGTGTTCGACACCTGCGCCGCGCCCGCCGTCGTCGTGCGCCCGCCCAGGCACACGAACTCCACGTTCACGTTGGCGTCCGCATGCGTGGCAGAGTTGCTCAGGGGCTGCGCGCTGTCGTTGACATACACGGTCGAACCGATCTTCGTATCCGTCAGGAACGAGCTCACGAGGTACGGCGTCCCCACCTCGGCTGTCCTCACGGACGGCGACGCGCCTTTCGTCAGCGTGACCATCGGCACCACCGACGAGCCGTCCCAGTGCTGGTAGGTGAGCACGCCGGGCTGGCCGTTGTCGTCGCCCGTCATCGCGCGGTTGCCGAACGACATCGGCCCGCCCCACTTGCCCATGCCGCCGTCCGACGTCCAGGTCGTCCACTGCGACACGTAGAACACCTGCAGATGCGCCGTCTTGTTCGTATAGGTCGGCAGGCAGAGCGCCTGCACGCCGTTGAAGTGGAGGACGCCCTTGCCGTTGATGCCGTTCGCCACGTAGGTGGGCAGGGCGGGGATGCGCCGCCCGCTCGTCGTCCACGTGAACTTCGCGAAGTTCCCGCCCGCCGTGCCGAGGTTCGGCACGCTCGAGACCGTCGCGCCGTCCGCAAGCGAAAGGCGCGAGGCGTCGAGCCACACGTCCGCCGTCGCGCAGAGCGCGCTCGCCGCGTCCGTCGCGTTCGCGAGCTGCGCCTTGTCGCCCAGCACGAGCTTCGCGTTCGGGTTGACGCTCACCTTCGCCTGCGGGTCGAAACGGACGCCCGCCGCGAGCTCCACCGTTCCGTCCCGGATGTCGATCGTCCCCTTCGCGCCGCAGGGCTTGAGGAGCTTCAGCGTGCCGCCGCCCGTCTTCACGAAGCTGCCGAGGTTCGGATTGGCCGAACTTTGCTGGATTCCGGGATGCAAGGTGGCGTCGATCTCCAGCGTCGCGCCGTCCTGGACGTCGAAGGTCGTCGACTGCGGATCGTTTCCGTGGTGCAGATGGCTCGCGCGCGCGATGATGCGCGAGGGCTTGCCGTTCAAGGACGGCAGCACCGTGATCGGCCCGTTCAGTCCCCAGCCCTTCCACCGGCCGCCGCCCTCGACGCCGTACGTCCCCATGAACTGCCCGTAGAAGCCCTGCATCGTGCCGCCGCGCAGGACGACGGCGCACACCGGCAGGTGGCTCCCGGCGTTGTTCACCTGGAACTGACCGTCCTCGTGCACCTCGATCACGAGGTTATGGCTGCCCGTGTGTCCGGCGAACATGTCACCGTTGCACGCCTTGAGCACGCCCTCGTGGACGATCCACCGGGCACCCGTAACCTGGTTCCAGACATAGCGTACGGGATCGTACGACTGCCAGACGCCCGCGCCCTTCTTCGTGACGACGGCATTCGCGCACATAAAGGCGTTCGACATGAACATCCACCTCACGCCCGCCGGCACGTCGATCGTGCCGTTCCCCTGGTAGGTGATCGGACGGCTGGTGCGCGTCTGCGTGATGTTCGCCGTGAAGCGGATGCCGCCGCCGTTCACGACCGTCTCGCCCCACCCGAAGCAGCTCTCCGCCGCAACGGACACCAACCCTTCCTTCACCGTCAGGTTGCGGTAGGACTCGGAAATGCCCGTCGGCAGCGTGAGCGTGCCCGCGCCCGTCTTCACGATGTCCGTGTACTTGCCCGCACCGCTCCCGTCGTCCACCGTCGACGTGATGATCGTGTCCGACGCAAGGTTCAACGTGATCGTGCCGCCCGCGAGGTAAAGCGTGTTGCCCACGAGCGGCTGCGGCACCGTGCCCGTCGCGTTGTTGGCGAGCGTAAGGTTGTCGGGTATTGACGCGGGCGGCGTGAACGTACCGTCGCCCGTGACAGTCAGCGTGTGTATGCCGTCCGTCGCGAGCGGCGGGCACGCGAACGTCACGCCGCCCGGCACGTGGAGCGTCACGTCGCCCGCGATGGTGAGCGTGGATTTCCCGAGCGCCTGCGGATCGGCGACGGTGATCGTACCCTCCTCGAAGACCGTGCCGCCCGTCCAGCCGTTGCGGCGCAGGAGAACCAGCTCGCCGCCGCCGCGCTTCGTGAGGACGCACGGCTCGTCCGCGTTCCAACTGGAGTTCGCGCCGTTCGTGAGGACGCCGTCCACGATCAGCTTGCCGCCCGCCTCGATGTTGAACACGCAGTCGGGGTTGCAGTGGTTCAGGTGCGAGTAGCGCGGCCAGGTCATGTAGCTCGATGTTTCGCTCGCATGGACGGTCACGCCGCCCTTGAACGCCGCGTTGCCCTCGCGGACAGTCCCGGTATACGTGCTCGGCGCGTAGATGAACTGCGCGCCCGTCATCTCCAACGGCCCCATCGGGTTATGCGTAGTAGAGGCATTTACCTGTTCCTGGTAGTACGTCGTCCCCTCGCGCAGCTCGACGGAGAGATTCGTGGTGTTGCTGTGGCCGCCGAAGAAGCTGCCGCCAGCCCTTATCCTCAGCTCGCCCTCTTTGACGACCCAGCGCGTCGGCGTGGGGACTTTCCCGACCGCGCCGCTTGAGATGTAGAGCGTTCCCGCCCCGTCCTTCACGAGCGTGTGACCGATGGTGGAGAGATTTGCAACCGCCGTCGAGAACCGCTTGCCCTCGGCCACGCGCACGACGCCCGTGCCGTTGAGCACGTATTTCTTGGCCGCGGTAACGGACGCGTCGAACGCCACGCCGCCCCCGGCGGTCATCACAATCTGCGTGACGCTCGCGCCGAGGTCGGCCTCGGCCGTGACGTTGGTCACGAGGCCGGAGAGCGTGAGGATGTCGTCCACCAGCGTGGCCGTGCCCTGCTCCCCGTCGGCGAACGTCGGACGTGCCGCGCTTGCCGCGACCGCCGCCATGCCCCAAACAGCCCATCTTGCAATGTTTTTCATCCTGCTTTCCTTTCCGAACGCTACGAACGCGCCTATCATACCATATCTGGCCCCTTTGCGAAAGCAGAACATTTAGCGAGGGCCATTGTCATTATTGTACCTGACCTTATGCAACTCATCATCCTTCATTCGCGACAACGATTGCCCGCTATCGCCATAAGCAAATATGTTCGTTGGAGATATTGTCATGCCTTGGCCTCCTTTTTACTCCAACTCTTGCCGAACAAAGCACCTTGATCGTCAGAGAGATGGAGGACGGCAAGTCGTTCAAGATCGGCACATGTCTGTGAATCGTATGAATCGGCCTCGCCCGACACGTAGAAATTCCCTGCGCCACGGCGAAGTCCATCAGTAACCCCTGCACTTAGAACTGGCAACGGGAAACCCATGCGATAAAACCCAACAAGCTCTCCTATCGGTGCAACTTCCAACATCACCTGATCAATCGGCGAATGCGACCCGTCGAATTTGACATCAACGTCTCGCGTCTCTGGATAGATGATGACACAAGGCACGACTGCCGAATCCTGCTCTTCAGCATCTTGGATTCCAAGCCTCTTTAAGACCTTGCGATCCCGCGCATAACCCGCAAGCTGTCGAATGTCATCCACATCAAACGTTCCTGCGCCGTATCTGGGTTTATACTTGGTATCCAGTATCAACGGACGCTCC
>CAMNLN010000340.1 GCA_946543025.1 uncultured Verrucomicrobiota bacterium | reverse complement strand
GTCGATCAGGGCCGTCGTGTTCAGGCGGTTCTTCTTCTTCGTCTTGCCGTCCGGCTCGAACTCCGGGTCGCGCGCCCAGAAGAAGATGAAGCGGCCGTCGTCGGTCATGGACTTCTGCGTGAAATAGCAGCCCTGCTGGTGGAAGGAGAAGATGCCGGGTTTCAGCAGCCAGCTCTCCACTCCCGTGAACGGATCGACATGGCGCACGAACAGGCGCGACGTCTCGGGCGTCTTTAGCTCGCAAGGTTCGTCCGCAATGCAAGGCGCGGCCATCCAGACTGCGGCAATCGCCGTCCAGACGGCGCAAGCCCTGCTTGTCGTTTTGATCTTCATGCGCGATCTCCTGCGGTCATCGTTTGCCGTCCAGCACAAGCTTGGCGTGCGTGGCGAACGCGCGGCGCGGGTCGGCCGCGTAGGCTTCCAGCGTGCGGCGGCCGAGGCCGTCGGGCACGTCGCCAAGGCGGTAGAGCGCGCGGGCGATGCAGATCTCGCGCAGCGCGAGCGTGCGCTCCCAGTCGCCCGCCTTGTTGGAATAGCCTTCGAATATCGGCACGTCCGCCTGCATCTTCTGCGCATGGCCGCCGATGCCGGGACGCTTCAGCACGCGCGCCAACGCGGGAGCGGCCGACTTGTCGCCAATCTCCTCGAGCGCGCGGGCGACGGCGCGGAAGTGCGAGTACTCGCTCTTCTCCGTGAGCAGGTCCGCCTTCTCGACGAGCGCGGGCACGGCGGCGCGCACCTTCGCGTGGCCGAGCGCGATCGCGTAGCTGTCCGCCCAGCTGACGCTGCGGTTGAACTGCCCCATGCCGCGGTAGTTCCAGCCCTTGTCCCAGTCCATCGCCTTGAACTTCGCCAGGACGAGCGCCGCGCCGTCGTCGCGGCCGAGCATCGCGAGCAGGTGAGCGTACTTGAACTTCGCCTCGCCCTCCGCCGCGGTGTAGGCGCCTGCGAGGAGCGGACGCGCCCGGTCGGGGTCGGTCATGAGCACGCCGAGGCCCTTGTAGTCGTCGGCGAGGTCGCGCACGGCCTGGGCGAACGCCTCGTCGGAGAGTGGGAAGGAGTCCTTCTGCTTCGGCACGTCCGCGCCGATCACCTTCTTCGCGACGAGGTGCGCCTGGAGCGCCTTCACGTCGACGTCGCGCACGGCGACGCCCGTCTTCGCGGCGTTTGCCGCCGCCCAGCCAGCCGCGTAGCCTTGATTCTGCACGTCGGGCTGCATGCGGAGGATCGGCATCGCGTCGCGGTGCGCGCTGATGCCGAGCCCCGTCACGAGCACGCCGTCGAGCGTCTTCGGAAGCATGCAGCGGTAGGGCAGGTTCACGTACATCGGCTTGTGGCCGGGGTCTTCGATGAAGAAGGCGTCGTGCGCGGTCTGTCCGTGCGAGTCGAAGTTCGAGTAGGTGCGCACCACGGTGTCGGGATAGGTGCGCTCGTTCATGACGTCGGGCGGCGTCATGTAGAACGCGCCCACCATGCGGCGGCGCTCGCGGCTGTTGACCACCTGCGCCTGGTCCCATGTGTCGGCCGGCAGGCTCGCGCGCGAACGGAGCGCGAAGTAGAAGAGGTCGGCGGCGTCCGTGTCGTCCACGAAGCTGAGGTCCGAGTTCGCGTAGCCCGCGCCGAGCGTGTCGCGCGCCATGCCCGCGCCCTGCACGGAGAGTTCCGTGTCCGTGAGGTACTCGGTGTCGGTGCCGGCGAGCGCGGGGATCTCCGCGTTGCCCGTGGCGTCGATCACGTTCGCGCACCGCACCGCGCCGCGCGTGCCGTCGGGCATCACCACCACCACGCCCGTCACGCGCGCGCCGTCGAGGATCACGCCCTCGACCATCGCGCCGAACCAGATCTCCGCGCCCGCGCGGCGCTGTTCGCGCCGGTACCATTCGCTCTTCGCCTGCGGGAACACCGCCCCCGTCTCCTTCACGCCGGCGTCGATCTCCTCCGTGAAGCCCACGCGGTTGCCGAAGTAGTAGAGTCCAATCAGGCCGTCGGTGGAGACGCCTCCCATCACGTAGAGGTATTCGCACACGATCGTCTTCGCGCCTGCGCGCGCCGCCGAGATGCCGGCCGGGCCGCCGCCCGTGCCCGCGCCCGCCACGAACGTGTCGCACGTCGCAAGGAGCGGCAGGGACGCGTCGTCTGCCACCGTGCCCGACGCCTTCACGAGGTACGACGGCAACGCTTTCGCGTGCTCACCCACGCGCTCGCTCGACTTCAAGTCAAGGAGCTTCTCGCCCGACAGCGCGCCGCACACGGAAAGAGCGCCGCACGGGGCCGCCGCCGACTTTGCGGCTTGCGCGGCTGCCTTGCCCACCGCCGCGCCGCCGGTGATCGCCTCGCCTGGCCGGTCCTTGGCACCAAGCACGAATACGCGCCCGTCGGCTGGTGCGCGAAGCGTCGGTTCGCCCGCAAGCACCGCCGTGTTGGCGGCGTCCGCCTGAAGCGGCGTGAACGTGGCGTCGCGCAGAATCTGTTCCGCCGCCGCGAAGGAACGCGCGGAGCCGTCCGGCATGTCCACGTCCATTTCGCACTTCCAAAAGTGCGCGTCGAATTCGTTGGGATAATTCTTTGAGCGGATTTTTGTCACGGTGACCGGCTGAACGCCCGGCAGCTGCGTGGCGCGCACGCGGGGATCCTTCGGGCGTTCTCCAGATAGCACCACGCGCGAGAACGTGCGCGGCCCCGGCTTGAACATTGGCGTCTCCGCGCCCGCGAGGCGGGCGATGCGCCCGCGCGACGTCGCGTCGATCACGACCTTCGCACGGATCGCCTGGCGGCCGCTGCGGTCGGCGATCACGATGCCGCCCACGCGTCCATCGGCATCTTTCAGCACGCCGCACGGCATCGCCCCCGTGAGATAGGGTACGCCCGCCGCGAGCATCGCCTCGTCGAGCGTGCGCTTCACCGCGAACGGCGTGGCGCGATCCACGAGACCGGACACGGCGGAATCGCCCTTGATCACGCGCAACTCGCCGAGGAGCTGGCGCGGATACGCCGCATCCTTCACTGCGCGCACACGCAGGTAGCGCCACGCGCCTTCGAGCGGCAACGTGAGGATGCCGTTGCTGGTGGTGCCCATGACGGCAGGCTTGTCCGTAAAGGCGATGGACGACCATGTCTTCCCGTCGCGGCTCGCGGAGACCTCCATCGCCGCTGTGCGGAAGCCGACGGACGCGAGGTTGGCCGTGCGGAGGGTGTCGCCCTTCTGTTCGCGCAGGTAGGTGGAGAGTTCCACGCTGAAGACGTCGCGCACGGCGCCGAGGTCGACGGATATGGTGACGTCGCCGGAAAACTGTACGCTGTTCTGCGCGGCGTTTCCGAACGTGCCGTCCGAAAGCACGGTCCTTTTCTCGTCGGCGTGCGTCTTGTCGGGCGTGGCGTCGTAGGAGTAGGTAAACGGCCAGCCGGGGCGCGCGGCGCGGCGACCGTCGAAGATGGCCCGATAGATGGGCTGGGACTCGTCGTCTCCGGGTACGCGCGCGAGATGCAGCGTGCCCGCGAGGTCTTCGCCCAGGTAGGGACGCGGCGCGGCGAGGAACACCGTCGCGCCGGACTGCTTCGCGGCGACGGCTGCGGCGACCGCGGCGGACGAACCGCCGGCCACCACCACGTCGACGTCCTGCACCACGGGCAATTCGCCCGTCCGCGCGTTCAAGAAGATGCTCGCGCATGCGAGCGCCCCGAAGAGTTTCTTTCTCATGGCGCTAGTGTATCAAAAAAACGCGTGCCATGCGTGACGATAAAATGTACGGATGCGCCCCTTGCCGTATGGAGAGCCGCCATCTGGGCGGCTCGCGGCCGCCGATTGAACGGCGGCCCTGCCTTGCGGCGGTCGGGACGGCGTTCCATCGCCGTCCGCATGCACGGCGGCCTACTG
>CAMNLN010000339.1 GCA_946543025.1 uncultured Verrucomicrobiota bacterium | reverse complement strand
ACGGCGTCCCGGAGGACATTCGCAAGAAGGCCGAGACGTTCCTTGACGAGCATCTGCTGAAAACATTGCACGACTTCGAGCAAATGTCCATGGCGACGATCTGACGAAAAAGGAAGATGGACATGTATGGATTCAGATTTTCGACGATCTGCCGCCTGAGTTCAACGAGGACGAGAATCTGAATGTCAAAGGAGCCTGCAACCATGAAGTATGATGACGATGAAGAGCGGGATTGGAACGAAGAGGAAGAAGCTCTCGATTTGGAGCCGGAAGAATACCCGGATAAATCAAGGAGGGAACACCAGCAGGCGAAGCTGGATTTCGAGACGTCAGGCAGGGAGAAGTACGATTCCATGCTGGAGGAGGTCCGACAGGTGCCGCTCGCAAACGGCATGGCGGTGCCGACGCCTGAAGAGTCGGCCTGGATGACGGAAGAGGAACGTCGGTGCGTGGAATGGTTCGACCGGTATGAATACGACATGTTCATGAAGCGTTCCGCCTGGTATGAGGGCGACGGATGGATCATACCGTATTGCCGCATGGTCTGCGAGGAATTCAGACGGGCGTCGCCGGAGGTGTTGGAGGATTACGCGAACGACTCCATCAAGTGCTTTTGGTTCCCGGAAGATTTCGGCGGTAACGTCTACGTCGGCGGCGAGATGTCGCGGAAGGATCGATTCCTGCGCGTGGTCGATAGGATCTTCGATGCGACGCGGGCCGGCAACGCGCGGGCGCAGAACGTGGTTGGGACGTTCTGCGAGAGCGGCCGGCCGGGGTATGTCGTGTCTGTCGTCGAGAAGCAGCTGGGCCTCAAGTTGTGCGACGGTCCGGCCGCGCGGGACTGGTACAGGAAATCGGCCGAGGGCGGGTGCCTTCAGGGACAGCGGAACTACGCGCGCGTGCTGTTGAACGGAATCGGCGGCGCATGGCGCACCATTGAGAAGTCGGGCATCGACATGTGGCATCGGGACAGGATGGCTGCCGATAGGCAGCTTGGCGTGGAATGGTACCGAAAGCTGGCGACGGAACGCGGCGACAGCGAGAGCCAGATGCGTCTGGCAAGCATCTACGCATACGGCAGGAAGGCGCCTCGCGATGTCCCGACGTGCGTGGAATGGCTGAAGAAGGCGGCGCAGGGCGGCCAGCCGAAAGCCATTGCGATCGTGAGGGCCGCCGGCGAAGACCAGACCGAGGAACGCCTTTTCGCCGAACTGCTCATTTTCGACGCGGAGATAATGCTGAAACAGAGCGGCGAGGACGTTGACTATTGCATCGCCTGCAATTTTGGCGACATCCGGCCGGAAGCGCGGCGCGACGTGGCGGAGAATCACGGGAAGGATTGGCTGCTGAAAGACCAGCCGGAAGGGACGGTGGTACCGCCTGCGATGAATCGCGAGGAGATACGAACGCCCAACCTGACGAGTGCCAACCCGTCGTTCGCCGCGCGGCTAATCATCCTCGTGCGCGACCGTTTCGGCGGCGATGCGCCCGCAGTCTACAACGCGGCGCACGTGAGCCGCAAGACATATTCGGCCATCATCAGCAACGAGCTGCGCCCCGTCTCGAAGCAGACGGCGATCGCGTTCGCGCTGGCGTTGCGACTCTCCGAACAGGAACTGTACGGCTTCCTGAGATCGGCTGGTTTCGCGCTGTCGGAATTCCTGCTGGACGACATGATCGTGCGGAGATGCGTCGTCGCGGGCATTCACGACGTCGACCGCGTGAACGAGATTCTCGCCGCCCATGGGGCGAAACCGATCGTCTCCGGCACGGTTTGATTTTTATAATGCCCTGCCGTACAGTTGCCTCAGAACAGGGCGCGGACAGCGTCGTCGATGGCGGCGACGTCGACGACCTGCGTCTGGGTAACGGGGGCGTTCTCGAGCGCCGCGAAGGCGGGCGGCGGATCCGTGAGCACGTCCGTTCCAAATGCGTGGAGGCAGGTTTCCGGGAATTTGTACGGCGTGGCCGTGGCGGCCACGACGCAAGGAAGTCCGTCCTTCGGATAGCCGAGCTTGCGGGCGACCGCCGTGGCGACCGCGGTGTGCGGGTCGAGGACATAGCCGCAATGTTCATGCATGAGACGCATCTCGGCTTCCGTCTCCTCAGGCGTGGCGAACGCGCCGACGAACTCCGCCTGGAGCTTCGCCGTGGCGGCAGGCGAGAGCGAGTAGCGGCCCGTGGCGGCGAAGTCGTCCATGAGCTTCTTCACGGCCGCGCCGTCGCCGTCGTTGACGAGCCACAAGAGGCGCTCGACGTTGGAGCTCTTGCGGATGTCCATCGAGGGCGAGTTCGTGACGGTGAACTTGTCGCCTGGATCGTACGTGCCCGTGGCGATGAATCGCGTGAGGACGTCGTTGACGTTCGAGGCGCAGACGAACTTCCTGATCGGCGCGCCGAGGAGCTTCGCGTAGTAGGCGGCGAGGATGTTGCCGAAGTTGCCGCTGGGGACGACCACGTCGAATTCCCGGCCCGCTTTTGCGGCCGCATGGAGGTAGTAGGCCACCTGCGGGACGAGCCGGCCGATGTTGATGGAGTTCGCGGAGGAAAGGAGAATGCCGGCGGATTCGGCGGCGGCGCGGATCGCGGGGTCGGAGAAGATGCGCTTGACAGCGGCCTGCGCGTCGTCGAAGTTGCCGCGGATCGCGATGCCGTGCACGTTCTTCGCGGAGGGCGTGGTCATCTGCAGGCGCTGGATGCGCGAGGTGCCGGTGTGCGGGAAGAAGACGGCGATCGCCACGCCGGGGACGTTCGCGAAGCCGGCCATCGCCGCCGAGCCGGTGTCGCCGGACGTGGCGGTGAGGATGAGGACGCGGCGCCCCTGCGCGGCGGCGGTCATCAGGACGGGCAGCACGGAGAGGGCCACGTCCTTGAACGCGCCCGTGGGGCCGTGGAAGAGCTCGAGCACCTTGAAGCCGTCGGCGTCCACGAGCGGCGTGGGGTCGTTCGCGGGAAACTTTGAAAGGAGGTTGCGGATGGCATCCTCGCGGACCTTCTCCGGCACATCGTCGAAGAACGCGCCGAGCGCGATGCGCTCCGCGTCGGCGAGCGTGGCGGCGGAGCCGGTTGGGTGCGGAAGGGGAGATGCGGGGACGAAAAGCCCGCCGTCGGGGGCGAGTCCGCGCAGGATCGCGGGCAGGGAGTCGACGGAGAGTGTCGAACGTGTGCTTGTAAACTTCATGGCTTGTCCTTCAAGGCAAAAATTATAGCAAAAACCGCTCACTTGTACCACACGCGCCAGAGGAAGAGCCCGCGGCCGGGGGCGGAAGGGACGCGCGCGGTGCGAATCTCCGCGGCCTTGAGAAGTTCGGTGACGGCTTCTGGCTTTTCCTCGCCGATGCCGACGCGCAAGAGGAAGCCCACCATCGCGCGTACCTGCTTGTAGAGGAAGCCCTTGCCCTTAACGGAGAAGACGACGCGCGGGCCGGTCTTCTTCACCTCGAAGGAATAGATGTCGCGCACGGTGGTGGAGGGGATGCGGTCGGAGATCGACGAGAACGCCTTGAAGTCGTGCGTTCCGACGAAACGGTCGGCGGCGCTCTGCATGGCCCAGAGGTCGAGCGGGATGCGCTCGTGTTCCCAGTAGGGGTAGAGGTAGGGCGGCAAGATGGGAGCGTTGTAGACGAAGTAGCGGTATTCCTTGCCCTTGACGTCGCGCTGGGCGTCGAAGGTGGGCGAGACGAGGGCGGCACGCAGCACGCGGATGTCGGGCGGCAGGCGGGCGTTCATCGCGCGGACGAAGTTGGAAGGGGGGATGGGCTTGTCGAGGTCTGCGTAGCCGACGAAACCCTTGGCGTGTACGCCGGAATCCGTGCGGCTGCAGCCGTGAAAGCCGACGGGTGACAGGTTGACATATTCGAGAGCTTCCTCCACGCGCTGCTGGACGGC
>CAMNLN010000338.1 GCA_946543025.1 uncultured Verrucomicrobiota bacterium | reverse complement strand
ACGTTCCACGTCAACCCCATGGCGGCGCCGGGCGGGGACGGCACGCCTGCAAGGCCGTTCGCCACGCTCGCGGCGGCGCGCGACGGCGTGCGCGCGGCGCGGCAGGCGGGGACGGTCGCTCCGGACGAGCCGGTGGCGATCACGCTCGCGCCGGGCGACTACGCGCAGACGGAAAGCTTCGCGCTCGAGGCGTGCGACGGCGGGGCGAGCGAGTCGGCGCCGGTCGTCTGGCGGGCGGCGCAGGCGGGAACGGCCCGCATCGTGGGCGGCGCGCGCGTGCCGGCGGACGCGTTCAGGCCCGTCGCGGACGCGTCCGTCCTCGCGCGCCTTCCCGAGGAGGCGCGCGGCAAGGTGCTGCAGGCCGACGTCTCGCAGTACCTTCCCGGCGCGGTGCGGCCGCTCGATCCGGCTTTCGGGGGCACGCCGCGCGCGCCGCTCCTCTTCGTAGGCGGGCGCTTCGGCACGTTCGCGCGCTGGCCGAACAACGGCTTCACTTCCTTTACGCAGGGCGTGGACGTGGGGGAGAAGGTCGAGGGAAGCGTCCACCTGCGCCGGCCGGGGGCGTTCGTCTACTCCAACCCGCGCGCGAAGCGCTGGCCGTTCGCGGAGGGCGTGTGGCTGAACGGCTACTGGACGCACGACTGGGACAACCGCTCCGTGAAGGCGGCGACGTACGGGCCCGAGAACGGCACGAACGACGTGGTGCGCCTCGCCGCGAACATCCCCTTCGGCGTGAAGGGCCGCACCTGGGGTCGCAAGGAGCGTCGTTTCTATGCGTTCGACCTGCTTGAGGAGCTGGACGCTCCGGGCGAGTGGCATCTCGACCGCGCGGCGAAGGTGTTGTACGTCTGCCCGTCGGCGGACGGAATCGCGTCGGCGGGCGAGATCTTCCTGTCGCGGCTTGAGAAGCCGCTCGTCGTGGGCAAGGGCGGCCTCCGCCACGTGCGCTTCGAGGGGCTGGTGTTCGGGTACGCGGCGGGCGACGGGGTGTCGCTTGCGGGCGACGACATCCGCCTCGTGGACTGCCGCGTCGTCTGCTGCGGCGGGACGGGCGTGTCGCTGCACGGCGACCGCAACCTGATGCGGAACTGCGAGGTGGCGCAGGTGGGACGCGCGGGCGTCTCGGCGGGCGGCGGCGACCGGAAGACGCTGCGGCGGGCGGAATCCGTCTTCGAGGGCAACCGCGTCCATGACTTCGGCGTGTTCCAGCGCACGTACGCGCCGGGCTTCGGCGTCAGCGGCTGCGGCGTCACGCTGCGCGCGAACGTGATGCACGACGCGCCGCACTCCGCCGTCCTCTACGGCGGCAACGAGCACCTCTTCGAGTACAACAACGTCTACCGCGTGCTGCTGGAGACGGGCGACGCGGGCGCGTACTACACGGGCCGCGACTGGACCACGCAGGGCAACGTGCTGCGCTTCAACTACACGCACGATCTCGGCGCGGACGGCGAGCTCGCGAACACGATGGGCTTTTACTTCGACGACTGCGACTGCGGCGACGAGGTGTACGGCAACGTGTTCCACAACGTGTCGCGCGGCATCATGGTGGGCGGCGGACGCGAGCATCCGATCCGCAACAACGTCTTCTCGCGCTGTCTCATAGGAATGTCGATCGATTGCCGGGGCATGACATGGAGGCAGTGGAACGACCGCACGTCCAACGACGCCTCGTGGAAGTTGGAGGACAAGGCCCTTGCGCTCGGCTACACGAACGGCGTGTGGGCCGCGCGGTATCCGCGCCTGGCGGACATCATGAACGACCATCCGCGCGAGCCGCTGTACAACCCCGTGGAGAACAACGTGTTCATCGACTGCACGAAGCAGATTCTCGCACTCGACAAGAATGCCCCGCTCGAGCGCATGGCGCCGATCGCGAACAACGTGGTCGTCAGCACGCGCGGCACGAACGGCATCGCCGCCGCGTCGATCGACGCGCGGATCGCGGACGGCTTCACGGTGCTCAACGGTTCGGCGGGGGCGCCGTGCTCGTTCGGCTTCGCGGACGCGGAGAAAGGCGACTTCCGCTTCCTGCCCGGCGCGGCGATCCTGAAAGTCTGCCCGGGCTTCCGGCCGCTGCCGCTCGACCGCATCGCCGCCGAGTGAGCGAGACGCGGGATTTTCTTGCTGACAAGCGGCAGATTCTTTGGGAGAATAGCGTCATGAAAAAATTACTTGCAATCTTATCGTGCCTGCTGGCGGCAGTTGCCCTTGCGCAGGGGCGCGAGCCGGGTATTGTGTCGCGTCCGTTGCCGCCCACGATCCGGCCGGTGAACCTGCGAACGGACGAAAAGCCCGTGGCGGTGGCCAGCTACGCGGTCGAGGCGCGCGTGGCGGGCGCGTTCGCCACCGTCCGCGCGTCGATAGTCGTGTCGAACCCGAACGGGCGTCCGCTCGAGGGTGCGCTGGAGTTCCCGCTGCCCGACGGCGCGAGCGTGTGCGGGTACGCGCTCGACGTCAACGGCGTGATGACGGACGGCGTGGTGGTGAAGAAGGAGAAGGCGCGCGTCGCGTTCGAGGAGGAAGTCAAGAAGGGCGTAGACCCTGGCCTCATGGAGCATGTGAAGGGCAATGCCTACCGCACGCGCGTCTACCCGATTCCGGCGAACGGTTCGAGGAACGTCCGCGTGGACTACGTGACGCCGCTCGCGTTCGCTCCGAACGGCGATGCCGCGCTGATCCTCGCCATGCCGCGCGTGCCGCTGAAGGAGCGGAAGGTTTCGATCACCGTGCCGATGGGCGGCGGCTTTCCGCAGCCCGTGCTGGGGGGGCTTGGGGATCGTCGGTTCGCACAGGCGGAGGCCGTGTGGCGCAGCGAGACGACGGACACGGACGTGACGCCCGACGCCGACGTGACGGTGGCCTTGCCGGCGATGCCGGAGCGCGTCTGCGCGACAGAGCGCGTGAACGACGAGGTCTGGTTCGCGATCAGCGACCGTCCGCCGTCGCTTGAGACGGCGAAGACGAGCCTGCCGAAGACGTGGCGCATCCTGTGGGACGCCTCCGGCAGCCGCTCGGACGAGGATGTCAAGGCGTCGCGCGCGGTGATCGACCTCCTGCCGGAAGAGGCGTGCTACGAGCTTGTCGTGTTCCGCAACACGGTCGAGAAGCCGCGCATCTGCGCAACGCGCGGCGAGCTGACGGCGGCGCTCGACCGCGCGTCGCGCGACGGCGGCACGGACTTCGCCGCGCTCGCGGCGTTCGCGAAGAAGAACCCAACCGAAAACAGAACGCTTCTCTTCACGGACGGCATGGACGTGCTGGGCGAGGGCGACATCGACCTCGGCGCGAACAAGCCGATCGCGGTGATGACGGGCGCGACGAAGGACGGCGCGGCCCTGCGGCGGATCTGTGGCGGGCGCGTGATCGACCTCGCCATCCGCACGCCCGAGCAGGCGTTGGAGGAGATCGGCGCACCGTCCCCGACGCTCGCGGGCGTGACGGGCGAGGGCATCGCCAACGTGCAGGGCGTCGGCCAGCCGGCGCGCGGGCGCGTGACCGTGCTGGGCCGCCTGACGGGCGACAGCGCCGAGGTGCGGCTCGACTACGGAAACGGACGCCTCTCGAAGCCGGCGACGATCCGCCGCGCGGACGCGCGCGAGGGCAAGACGCTGGCGACGGCGTGGGCGGCGGCGCGCGTGAACGAACTTTCGCCGCGCGCGGACGACAACGCGGACGAGCTGCTCGCCATCGGACGCAGGTATGGCCTCACGAGCCCTGCCACGAGCATGATCGTGTTCGAGCGGCTCGACCAGTGGCTCACGCACGACGTGGAGCCGCCGGAGTCCGCGAAGGAGTTGCACGAGAAGTGGGTGGCGCGGCGTCCGTCCGAGGCGCAACGCAAGCAGGCCGAGGAACGGCGCCAGCAGAAATATTTCGCCTACCTGAAGAACGAGTGGGAGGCACGCGTCAAATGGTGGAACGATCCGAT
>CAMNLN010000337.1 GCA_946543025.1 uncultured Verrucomicrobiota bacterium | reverse complement strand
AGGGCGTGAACTTGGTCGTCAGGACGATCTTGTCGCGGAACGGCTTGACCGCCTTTCCGACAAGCGTCTCGTTCACGAACGGGCCGTAGACCTCCGCCGTGTCGAAGAGCGTGCAGCCCATGTCAAACGCCTTGCGCATGAGCCGGATCGACTCCTCTTCCGGCGGCAATGCTCCGTAGCCGTGGCTGAAGCCCATGCAGCCGATGCCGACGGACGACACTTCGAAGTTTGCGAGTTTACGTGTGGTCATGACTTTTCCTTTTTCGTAAGTTCTTTTTATCTCACGCGGAGAGGCGGAGAGCACAAGGAAGTTTTTAATTCTTTGCGTTCTTTGCGGCTAGAATAACTTGATGGCTACTTCAGGTTCTTCCGGTAGAACGCCTCGATGCGGTCAAAGGGAATTGTGCCCTTCCCGCCGCCGTCGTAGAGGTCGCAGTGCGACGCGCCAGGAACGATGACGAGTTCCTTGTTGTCGCCCTTTAGCATCTTGAACGCCGTCTCGCCGAAGTAGCGGCTGTGCGCTTTCTCCCCATGAAGCACCATCACCGCACTTTCGATCTCGCCAGCGTATGCGAGAAGTTTCGCGTTGATGAACGAGAGCGCGGACGTCTTGTTCCAGCCGCCGTTTGAGTTGAGCGAACGCACATGGTAACCGCGCGGCGTCTTGTAGTAGGCATGATAGTCCTTCACGAACTGCGGCGCGTCTTCCGGCAACGTGTCAGGAACGCCGCCGCCAAGTTCGAATGTCCCGGAATTGAAGTCCTTGATCCGCTGGGCGTTCATCGCCTCTTTCTTCGCCTTGCGCGCCGCCGCGCTGTCCTCCTTGTCGAAGTAGCCGTTCGCCGTGACGCGCGTCATGTCGTACATCGTCGAGGCGACAGTCGCCTTGACGCGCGTATCGACCGCCGCCGCGTTGATGGCAAGGCCGCCCCACCCGCAGATGCCGAGAATGCCGATCTTGTCGGCGTCCACGTCATCGCGCGAAATGAGATAGTCGACAGCAGCCTGGAAATCCTCCGTGTTGATGTCAGGTGAGGCGACGTAGCGCGGCTCCCCACCGGATTCGCCCGTGAAGGACGGATCGAATGCAACCGTGAGGAATCCGCGCTCGGCGAGCGTCTGCGCGTAAAGCCCCGACGACTGCTCCTTCACGGCGCCGAACGGGCCGGACACGGCTATCGCCGCAAACTTCCCCTTCCCCGTCTTCGGCTTGTACACATCCGCCGCGAGCGTGATGCCAAAGCGGTTCTTGAACATCGCCTTGGCGTGTTCTACCTTGTCGGACTTCGGGAACGTCTTGTCCCAATCCTTCGTCAGTTCACTGGCGTTCGCCATCGTTGCCATTGCCATGGCCAATCCTCCGATTATGAGTTTGCTCATGTCTGTGTTCCTCTCAGTCGTAGTCGACATTTGCGACAAGCCTGAAAAACCTGTATGCAGGCTTTTCGTCGGCGGGAAGCAAGTTGTAGTCCTTCCACTCGGCCTTTTCGACGGACAAATCCCTGGCGGCAAGCGTCGTGATCACGCTCTCCCCGGGAAGGTTCGTTACGGCCGTGACACACGGCGTATTGCCGTCCATGCGGATATTCGCCGAGAGGATCGCCTTCTCGAACGTCACCGTTGCCGCGCTTTTTCCCACGGCCTTGGCAAGTCCGTTCGTCGAGGTCAACTTGCCGATTCGCGTATACGAATAACCTCCGGCCGCGCCGTAGAAGAGAACCAGGCAGTTGGAACCATAGAGCATCAGGTCGCCGGCTTCGATCTTTTCGCAGCAGTGCGCATCCGTCGGCAGGGACACACCGTAGATATACTTCTCATTCCCGTTCAACTCGTTCATGCTCAACGTGAGCGGAAGCTTCTCCATGAATGCGCGGCCCGTTGCCGTATCCGCGACCTTCGCGGCAAAGCTCTTGCCGCCGACCTTCACGACGACAAGGTGGTCGGCGGCAGTCGTCAGCGCCATCGTTGCGATGCTGAATGCCAGAAGCGTGCGTCTCATTTCAAGTTCTTCCTTGTGGGCTAGAGATTACACCGCTGCCGTCACGTCGATCAGCTCGTAGCGCGGATTGCCCATCTTCAGCTCGCGCATCGCCGAAAGCTGGCGCAGGCCGTGGCGCGATTCCATCCGCTCGACGAGATCCTTGTTCGACGCCGACGAATAGACGAGGTCCACGCTCGCCTGATCGATGGCCAGGATATCGGTGGAAGCGAGAATGCCGATGTCGGGGATCGTCGGCTCCAACGCCGCCACGCCTTCGCAGTCGCAGCTCACGGACATCCGCCGCAACACGTTCAGGAAGACGATCCGCTTGCCGAAGTGGTCGCAGATCGCCTTGCCGCTGTCCGCCATCAGCTCCATGAACGTGTCCTTGCTCGGCATCTTCGCCCAGTCCGACCCTCCCGGCGGCATGTCGCCCACGGGATAGCCGTGTACCTGTCGCTTGCCGTGTTGTCCCGAGGCGCAGCCGATGGCGATATTCTTCAGCGAACCTCCGAATCCGCCCATCGTATGTCCCTTGAAGTGCGTGAGCACCACAAGCGAGTCGTAGTTCGCAAGGTGTCCGCCCACGGCGACGTCCTTCAGGTGAAAACCATTCCGGACCGGGAAACGCACATCGCCTTCCTCGTCCAGGATATCCACGGGGCAGAACGTCCAGCCGTTGATCTCCAGCGTCTTGCGGTGCGCCGCGGTCGTGTAGCGGTCGCCGGCGTACATGGTGTTCGTCTCCACGATCGCGCTTTCCGGGATGTGCGCCAGCAGCGGCTTTGCCATTGCCGGCGGGATGATGTTCGGCCCGTGCCGCTCGCCCGTGTGGAGCTTCACCGCCACCTTGCCGTAGATCGGCTCCGACACGCGGTCGTAGAGCGCAATCAGGCTCTCCGCAGAGATCGTGCGCGTGAAATAAACCTTGGCGCGCGTGCCGCGCACCTTGCGTCCCGTAACGTTCTCGCACCCGACAACCGGCGCTTGCCGCGTTATGGGCGCAGCCTTCTCCGCATCGGCGCTGCTCGCGCTCAACGCCGCCGCGCTCAGCGTCGCGGCGGATGTCGCCTTTATGAATTCCCGTCTGTTCATTTTATTCTCCTTCTTTCTTCTATTGCAGGTTTTATCTCACGCAAAGTACGCAATCTTCTCCTTAGCGCACTTCGCGAACTTTGCGTGAGGCATTATCAGTAACATACGGCGCAAGCAGCCCCGGCAGTTGGAGCTTGGCGAATCGCCCGACCCACTCCTCCGGATTGAACTTCGTGTCGCTCATGCACCAGCACGTCATCATGCCGTAGAGCTCGCTCATGAAAAGATGCACGAGCGTATCTACGGGAGTGTTCTTCTTCAGCAGACCTTCCTTCACCGCGTCGTTGAGAAAATCCGTCAGGTGCTTGTGGTCATATGCGTACTTGCCGCCGCACATGTCTCCCGGAGAGTCGGAAGGGTTGATCACCTCGCGCACCCACTGGCGGCAAAGCTCCACGCCGCCGCATGTCACGCCCTCCATGAAGCCCTTGAAGTAGAACGCCAGCTTCTCGACGATAGTCCCCTTGTGCTCGCGCGCCTTGCGGTCCACGTCGCTGAACCACTCCTTGCAGCACTCGAAGATGATTTCCTCCTTGCGCTTGAAATAGACGTAGAAGGTTCCTTTCGCCACGCCGCAGGCGCGCGTGATGTCCTCGACGGACACGTTACCGAACCCGTTCCTCTCGATAAGAGAACATGCCGTCATGTATATCCTCTTGCGCGTTTCCTGCGCTATCTCCTGCCGCTTTGTCACTTGAAGCCTACTCCAGGGCGAAAGACTGCGAGTATTATAGCACACCAATGACCTCAAGTCAATGACCCACGGTCACGCATTTTGCTCGGTTGTCGGCAGTTCTGTTTATCTCACCGTCATCAGCTCGTCCCACCTCGTCGTGGGGCGGCGCGAAAGTTTCTGCC
>CAMNLN010000336.1 GCA_946543025.1 uncultured Verrucomicrobiota bacterium | reverse complement strand
CCAGTTCGCGCCCGTGTTGTTCCAGCTCGTGTTGAAGCCGTACCAGCCGAGGTGGTTCGTCGCCGTCGCCACGGTGTTCGGCGCAAGCGTGAGCGCGCCGGGGCCCGTCTTCATCAAGCCGCCCATCTGCGAGTCGAAGCGGTCCGTCAGGAGCAGGTCGTTGTCGAGGCGGATGATCGCCGTCCGCGAGCCGTTGTCCGTGCGCGTGACGACCTTCGCGGAGGAGATGGCCTCGGGGCCCGTGTAGTGGAAGGTGCCGGAGCCGACCGTGAGCGTCTTGCCGTTCAGCTTCGACATGTCGGCGATCTCCAGCGTGCCGGAGTTCACCCACACGCCGCTGCCCTGCGCGATCGTTCCCTCGAACGTCGTCTTGCCGCCGCCGACATTCGGCGTGTTCACGCGGAGCGGACGGTTCGGGTCCATCGTCAGCGTCCCCGTCACGCGCGCCGTCGCGCCGGACGCGGTGTAGACGCCGATTGCGCCCGTGTGACCGCCGTTGGCGTCCGACTCGTTCGAACGCTTGTAGTAGTCGTCCGTCGTCAGGTCCGCCGCGATGACGTGCGTACCGCTTTCCACGACGAAACCCGGCGCCGTCTTGAAGTCCCGATGGTTCAGATTGACCGCGCCGCCCGCGACCGTGTAGCCCGCGTCCGCGTCCGAGCCCTTCAGCGTGGCCGTGCCCACGGTGAGCGCGCCGTCCACGTTCACGGGCACGTTCGCCGCCGTCGCCGGATTGAAGCTCGCCAGCGAATTCGTGCCGTCGGGCGGCTGGCCGCCGTTCCAGTTGGCGGCATCGTGCCAGTCGCCGCCCGCCGTCACGCTCGTCCACGCCGTCGCGTTCGCCGTCGTGGACGCAATCGTCACCTTCACCGTCCTCAGGCCCGCGTGCAGGCCGCTCGTCACGTCCTCCTTCACGTAGGTGAACGACTTTTCGGGGAAGTTCGCGTTCGCCACGAACAGGTCCAGCGGCACGTTCGCCTCGTCGGCCGGCTTGTAGTAGACAACGTTGTACGTGCCGTCCTGCATGCCGTGGGCGTTGTACGCGCCACCCGGACGGTGGAACGCCACGGTGACGGGCGAGAGAACTTCCATCTTCGTGTGCGCGAAGAGCCCGACGTCCGCGCGGTCGGCGCAGAAGTCGAGGATCACCGGCTTCGTGCCGCCCGCCTCGCCGAGCGTGACGGTGTTGATGGTGTTGGTGGTGGCGGAGATGCGCAGCGAGGTGCCTTCGCCGCAGACGACGGGCGTCGTAAGGTAGCCCGTCCAGCCGTTGTCGATGCTGAGCGAGAAGCGGTCCTCCAGGCGGATCGGCCCGTTGAACGTGCTGCCGTTCGCCTGCGCGCGGAAGGAGACGGTCGAGTGGCCGCGGAACGTGATGCCGCCGTCCGCGCCCGCGCACGCCGGGTCGTGCAGGAACTGGGTACGGAAATCGACGCCCGCGTTGTCCTCGCCGGCCTTCTCCCACTCCGTGAAGTCGAAGATCGCGCCGCCCGCGCCGACGTAGATCGGGAAGCGGTTCTCGCCCTTCGTCTCGTGGCCGATCATGCTGCCCCAGCCCTGCGTGCGGTTGTGCCCGAGCTTCAGGACGCCGCCGTCGAAGTACACCGCCGCCGAGCCGCGGTCCGTCGCGTTCGCCGCGCCCACGTGGTCGAGGTGCATGCACGTCAGCACGCCGCCGTTCAGGTGCAGCTCCTGCCGTCCCGCCGTCGCGTTGTTGCCGACGCGGAAGTAGTGTCCGCAGCGCACCTCGCCGCCGTTGACGATGAACGTGCCGGGGCCGGTGTTCGCCGCGTTGCCCATCAGGACGTCGTAGGCGACGTCGAACAGGCCGTCGTTGATCGTTATCTTCGCCGTCGCGCCGTTCGTGGCGATCTGCATGCCGACCACCACGCTGTTGCCGGACCCGGTCGCGCGGATCACGCCGCCGTTCTGCTCGATCTCCGCCTGGATCGTCTGGTAGCCCTGCCAGTCGCGCAGCATCTCGATGGCCGTCGCGCTGAAAACGCCGCCATTGACCGTCAGCTTGCCGTGCGGCGGGTTCGCGGGATCGGTCGAGCCGGTCACGCCGCAGTAGTAGCCCAGCCAGAGAGGGGTCCGCATGTCGACGAAGCCGTTGTTGAGGACGAGTTCGCCGGCCTTCTCGCAGACGCCGTTCGCCCAGCTGTTCCAGTCCGTCGTGCGCCCGCCCAGCGTGATGTGGTGCGCCGTCGTCACGTACGGCGCGTCCGAATCGTCGCCCTTCGTGCCGATCACGAGGCGTCCGTCCGCGAGCAGCGTGCCCGTCACCGCGTTGTTCGGCGATTCGCCCGTCGGCGTGATGCCCTGTGCCTTGTCGGCGTTGTAGTCCACCTGGATGTTGCCGAGCTCGAACAAGCCGTTGCCCTTGAACACGAGGTCGCCCGCGCCCTTCTTGATGAGGCCGCCCGTCCCCACGCTCATGCTCCGCAGCGTGAGGTCGTTGTCCACCGCGAGGATCGACGCCTTGGACGCGCCCGGGTTCAGGTGCGCGCCCGCGAGCGTCTCGCCCGTGCCCGTGTAGTGCAAGGTGCCATAGCCGAGCGTGAGCGCGTTCGGACGCGTGGCCGCGAACGCGAGCGACGAGAGGTGCGTCACGCCGCCGCCCGTCGTGAACGTGCCGCCGAAGCCGGAGAGCGCGTCGCCAAGCGTCACCTCGCCCGACCCCGCGCCGCCCGCGTTGGACGTGAACGCGCCCGTGCCCGTCACCGCGCCGGAGACGCCGAGCGTCGTGCCGCCGGACGTGCGGACGTTCGCCCCGTCCTGCAGCACGAGCGCGTTCGCGATCGTCGGGCCGCCCGCCGTCACCGTCACCGTCGCGGGGTTCGCGCCGTTCGCGAGCGTGAGCGCGCTCCCCGAAAGCGCGTAGGCGTTCGCCGTGGAGAACGCGAGGCCGCCTGCCGTCTTCGGCGCGTCCACCGTCACGGCCGTGCCGTCCGCCGCCGCCTCGGTCGAGAACGTCGCCACCGCGCCCGCCGCGTTTGCCTCGGAGCCGTCGGACCAGTTCGCGCCCTCGCTCCACATGCCGCCCGCCGCGTTCGACCACGTTTTCGCGGTCGTCGCCACCGCAGCCGGGCCCGCCCCCACCGTCACGCGCAGGGAGGCCGTGTCGCCGCTCGTCTCGACGTCAAAGACGTAGGCCGTGCCGCTCGCCGCGTTGCGCACCTCCGCGCTGTCGGCCAGGAACTGCAGGTCGGCCGCGTTCGCCGCTGGCACGGTGAGGAGCGTGTACGTGCCCGCCGTCGTCAGCGGGGTGCCGCTCGCCACCAGCACGTTATTGGCGGTGCCGTCGTTCAGGTTGACCGTTTCGTAGAGGTCGAACGCGAGCGTCGTGCCGGGCACCACGCTGAACGCGCCCGCCGTGACGGACAGCCCCTTCGCGAGGCCGATGACGGCCGCGCCGCTCGCCGTGTTCTCCAGGCCGAGCGCAAGCGAGGGGAAGGTCTGGCTGGCGGCCAGAAGCGTCATACGCCCCTTCGCCGCCAACGTCACCGCGCTCGCCGGCGGAAAAGCGCCCGTGCCCGCGAGTTCGCAGACGCCGCCCGTAAGGATGCGCGTGGGGCCGGCCCACGCCTGCGGCGCCGTGAAGCGGAAGCTCGAATTCTTCGTGAGATTCTCCGTCGTGATCGTCACGCCCTGCGGCTCCTCGTCGGGATGCGAGTTCCGCGCCTGGAACGAGGCGCTGATCACCTCGGCGGAACCGGCCTTGCAGCCGTTGAGCGAGCGGAACGTCACGCCGTGCGTGCCGATCTCGGCGCGCGTCACGTCGCCCTTGATGAAGTCCGTGTACCCGCCCCAGCGGTTCTCGATGATGCCGCCGTCGAAGAACAGGTACATCTCGCAGCTCGCGTTCGTCGTCCCCTTCCGCAGCTGGTTGTTCTGGAACCGTCCGCCGTCGAGGACGTTCAGCGTGGCGGTGATGTTCTTCTGGCTGTTGCCCGCGATGTAGAACTGCGTGATGTTGAG
>CAMNLN010000335.1 GCA_946543025.1 uncultured Verrucomicrobiota bacterium | reverse complement strand
CGCGATTGGCGCGATTCTGGCGCGATTCGATTTCAGCTCGTACCGCGACTGCCGTCCCTTGCCCACAAGAACGAACACGCCCTTATGCGCCAGTTCGCCAAGTTCCCGGCTTGATGTTCGCATGGGCACCTTATACAACTCGGCATAGCGCGAAGTTAGTTGCTAGTGGTTAGTGGCTAGTGGTTCGTGGTTCGTAAGTAGTTGTTTGTGGCCGCGAGAAGCGCGGCCCTCCCGCGTGAGGCGGCGTGCGCCGCCAAGATGGCGGCTTCCCCAGTTGGGTGGTCGATTCCAAAAAAAGGTGCATTGTGCTCTTTTTATGAAACGGTGGGACGCCTTGAAGACCGGCTCGGCGAAACGCCTCGCCCCACCGCTGCCTATGCTGCGCACAGGAATGTAAACGGGGGTAACTTTTGTTGCTTTCGCTGCTGGGAGATTAGGAGATTGGGAGTTTCGGAGGAGATTATAAAAATCCTCCAAGCCTCCTAAACTCCAAGACTCCCCGTAGCGAAAGCAAGTTGTGGCGGTGCGTCCGAAGGCCGCGCCCTACCATGGTAGTCGCGGGGCGGACACCACGTTGGTCATATATTCGTCAATTTGTGTCACTGTTGGCGTTTCCCGTTCCTGATCTTGTCCAGGCCCCGACGCCATTGGTAATCAGTCCAGCTATCTTGTGCCACCTGCCTGACGACCAGGTAAATCTTCATCCCATCCTTCTTCGCAACATTCAACGCCAGTTCGATCTCAATGCTCTGGCTTTTGTCGATCCATTTCAAGCTACAAAGATCTTGCCATGCCCAACAGTTCCCCCTGGGCTCATAAAAAGCTTGAATTTCCTCGATCGTTCCAACGGATTCCTCATAATAGTCATCCATCCCATGCGAGCGCAAGAATTCTCGCGCCGTTTTATACATTGCGAATGCCTGTTCTGCGCTTGTCATGAGGTCCGATTCAAGATTGATCCGGGAAATACAATCGACAGAATTAGTGACAATACCTATCCGCGAAAATATCCCCAAGAATTTTTCAGACAGATCAACGTTAGTTTCCCTTTCATAGACAACTATACTTCTGAACCGCTTGACGAATACGGCTGGATCTATCCGTTCGCCCAGAGACAACCCGGCAACCTTAAAATCGCTTGGCAGGGCTTGTCGTGTTTCATTCTTCTTGTATTCTGGCGAATGCCTGAATGCCCAGTCTTGACTCCATTCGGCGAATGTCTTTCCATCGTGGTTTTTCTTGAAGTCATCATCGAACTCACGTTTGCATTCTGAAGCCAATGCATCGTCTCTCACCGATACCGAAAGTTTGAAGTGATCGTACGAGACAACTCCAAGCTTCACATTGACCGTGATGCCACCAATCCGTGTATTGGACACGGCAAAGACATTCTTTGATGTTGCCCATTGGTTCTCGTCTGCCACAAAAAGATCGGGAATCGGCCCGCTCCAAAAGCCACACGGCCAATACGGCCAGTCTGGGGCCTCGTACTTGAATGGCGCCAACTTGTACCCAAGCATGTTTCCGAGGCTTTCCAATACGGCAACGCCTTCTGCCATGAGGTCTTTACGTTCTGCAAAATCTTTTCGATTCAACGACATGGAAAAAAGCCTTTTGCTTACAGGCGTTAGTTCGCAAAAGAGCTGATCCATCCCATGAAACTTTTCTGGGAGGGGATATTGCGGCGTATAACGATTAACTCTGTCACCATATATGACCTTTTGTCCAGAAGCTGCTGGAGGATATTTTTGCCCCATAACATGTCCAAACAATTCAAAACGTGTTCCCTGCGGGACTTGATAAGTCAATGGCATCCGCGCCTCTTCAAGTGCTTTAAGCCGTTCCTTTCGCAAACATTCTCTTTCCTTCGCGGCAGCCATGCGATCAGGATGAAATTTCTGAACTCCAGCGCCATCTACCAGCATTGATGCCACAGCGACTAATAACGCAATTATTATTCTGAAGCTCACCTTCTCAAGTCGTGTCATGATTCCTGCATGTAACAGAGCGCAAAGACCAGAACGCGTGTGAACATGCGACGTAGCCTTGCCGTTTCCGCCCGTGTTCGTGGCGAAGATGAAGTCTGTAAACGATTGCCTCAACATAGTGAAAGCAAGTATATCAAATCGGCGGCACGCGGGGAAGCGCGCGCGGAAAGTTTTGGTTAGTGGTTAGTGGCTGGTGGTTAGTGGCTAGTGGGTGGGGGCGCGCCGCCAGGAAGGCTGGTTTCCATGCAACGGTGGGGCGAGGCGTCCCGCCGAGCCGCGGACGGCGGTGGAACGCCGTCCCTACCGAGGGGAGCCGCGGACGGCGGTGGAACGGGAGGGCGGGCGCGTGGTGGGTGGGCGGCTCGGCGGGACGCCTCGCCCTACCAAGTGAAGCGGTGGGGAATCAGGATTTTGCGAAACAGGCGGACATCTCCTCCTGCTCGCGGCGAGGGATGCCAAGACGGACGGCAACGGCGCGCCATCTCGCAACCGCTGTGCGGATGCGGGAGAGCTGGGCGTTCGCTTCCGTCTTGCTCAACCGAAAGTATTCGACGGCATTGAGAAGCGTGTCGACGGACTCTATCGGCACGCCGGTGTCCAGTTCAAGAGAAAGCGCCTGCGGACGCTTCGCGTTCGCGTTGAGGTCATAGGCGGGCGAAAGGCGCCACCTGCCGTGTTCAACGACGAAACCGTGGTTACGCAGATGGTCGTCCGTGTTTGAGACGAGAAGCGAGAACACCATGCGCCGCCAGAGTTCCGGCAGGTCCGCGTCCGGCTTCGCGCCATGTTGCATGAGGAAGCCCGCAATGTCGAGGTACGTGCCGTTTCCCTCCTCCTGCCTGTCTTCACAGCCGAGCATCGCCATCGCCGAAGCGAAGGGAATGCGCCGCGCGCCGTCGCGGTCAAACCGGCGGCAGAGGAAGGTCGTGCCGGTCTTGGAGAATTTCTGCACCTTCGCCTCCGGAACGCGCAGCCCGGCGTCCTCGGCAAGAACATGGACAAGGTATTCCCATGCGCCCGTATCGAAGTCGTCTTCCTTCGAAGGGAACTTGGCGATCCAAAGGCTGTCGTCCGGTGCCGTCACGCTCGCCTTCGGCCGTGCGCCGCCGAGCGACGTGCCCGGGCGGAGCAGGACGGCAAGCGCCGCTTCGTCGGAATCATCCTCCTCGAACCGACGGGATGAGTCTTCAAGCGTTCGCAGCGTCGTCCAGGGCGGCGCGGGATTCTCGCCGTCCGCGTTCACAAAGCTCTCCGCGCCATCAAGCCGGAAACGAAGTGCGCCGAGGCGCGTCAGATCGAATACGCCGAGGAGATAATCGCTCTCGCGGAGATTGCCGCGTTTCTCGCGGCGGCGGATGATCTTGCGTCCCCACGAATCAGGCGCTGCGTCCTGAAAGATTCCAAAGCCGTAGGAAAGCGTTGGATACTGCTTGCCGCGGAACAGCCCGATGTCCGGACCGAGAAACGGCACGGACGGATGGAGGATGTAGTCACTGTCAAGTTCAAACGACGAGACCTCTTTTCCACGAAGTTCAGCGTATTCGAGCGTTCCGAGGCGACGGTTTGTCTCGCCTTCGGCGATATGGACCTCGACGCGCTTCATGAATGGACCCTCTTTGGAAGCTGCAGGTCCTGCAGTTCGCGTCCCAGGACATCGTCTGAGGCGACCTTCTCAATGTCCGCGTGCATGTTAAGGCAGAAGAGGACTGACATGTAACCCGCCATTGACACGGAAGGCTTGCCTTGCTCAATGGCGGTCAAGGTCGCATGGCTGATACCCGCACGCTCGCACATCATGGCGGCGGAGATACGCCGACGGATGCGGGCGAACTTCAGGTTCTGTCCCAGAATCTGAAGGGATTTGGCCGCCTTGGGCAGCAGGATTGTCTTTTTCGGTTTCATGAGATGCTTTCACGGGCTTCAACATCTTATATTTTAGCATTTGTTTGAGGTAGATGCAAGGATAGAAGATGGTGTTTGATGAGGATACAATGCGG
>CAMNLN010000334.1 GCA_946543025.1 uncultured Verrucomicrobiota bacterium | reverse complement strand
AATAGGTACAATACAGGCAGAAAATCAAACAGAGATTTCTGCCATGACAAAAACAATTAAATTCTTTGTTGCCGCTTCCATCGCTTTTGTTGCGTCGAATGTCTTCGCTGCAACGCCCGTTCGCGCGAACACTGCGGCCTCTCGTCTTGACACATGGTGGACTGTTCGCCACGCAGAGAAGGTCGCTGCGGTGGCTGACAGTTCCGTCAAGAAGGATATCGTCTTCATAGGCGACGAGCTTACTCAGGGGTGGGAGACGACGGGCGCTGCTTCGCTTGCGTCGCACTTCGCCGGCGACAAGACGATGTTCAACCTCGGCTTCAACGGCGACTGCACCGAGAATGTCCTCTGGCGCATTCAGAACGGCGAACTCGGCAGCCCCAAGGCAATATTCCTGATGGTTGGCGGAAACAACGCCGCGATCTACACCGAGAAGGAGGAGCCCGTCGGGAAGACATACCTTGGTGTTCGCGCGATCATCGACTACCTTGTTGCCAATTACAGCTCATCGAAAATCGTCGTGCAGGCAGTGCTCCCTCGCGGACTCGATGAGTCCGATCCTGTCCGGCCGCGCAACGACCGGTTGAATGTCGATGTCCGCGCATATGCCCAGAAGAATGGGTGCAGCTGGGTCGACATGTCGGACCTCTTCCTCGAGTCGGACCACCACACGCTTAAGACCTCGCTTTTCAATGACGATCGCGTCACCCTTAATGCGTCTGGCTATGAAGTCTGGGCACAGGCGGTTGCGCCTTATGTCAATGCTGCGGCGAGCGGCTCTGCAATGTCCGCCGACCTCGTGGCAACAGCGCGTCCCGTAATCGACTGCATCGCGGCATTTCCGACTGCTACCAACGCCGTTATGCAGGACGCGTACTGGAGGAAGTTTGAGGACGACGTGAAGCTCATTGGCGAAAACGGCAGGAGCCTCGACCTCGTCCTTCTTGGCGACTCCCTCACGCAGAAGTGGATGGAGGGGAACAGCGCCGCGTCCATGAACGGACTTGCCGCCAACGTCCTCAACCTCGGGCGGACCGGCGACTTCGTGGAGAACCTGCTGTGGCGCCTCAAAGGCGGCTGCATCGACGGCTACACGACGAAGTTCTTCAATCTGCTGATTGGCACGAACAACACCATCCAGAAGAGCCCGAGCGAGGATCCTGAGGACATCGCGGCGGGCGTTAGGGCCGTCCTGGACCTCGTTCTCGAGAAGCATCCCGAGTCGAAGGTCCTCTTGATGCCGATCATCCCCTACGGCTACACGAACGCGCAGAACAGCGCGAAGGGCGCGGCGCAGTACGCCAACAACCAGGCGGCGAATGAGATTATCCGTACTTTCGCAGACGGCCAGCGCGTCATCCTCGTCGACGTCCGCAGCCAGTTCATGAACGCCGACGGAACCTATAAGGGCGAAATGTATCTCCAGGGGAATGGCGACTATCCCGACATGTTCCTGCACCTGACAACCAAGGCATACGAGGAGATTCTCGCGCCCGCGATCGCGAACGCGATGACTACTGCCGGCGCCTCGTCTGTTGTGCTCCCGACAATCGGCTCTGTCGCCGCGCAGGTGAACGGCACGTCCGCGACGGTAGCGCTTTCGAATGTCTCGAAGGGAACGGACAAGGACGGCCATGCCGCATCTTCCTACACGGTTTCCTACAAATTCGACGCGGATGCGGAAGTGGCGCTTTCCGCGGCGGAGTCCGGTGCCTCGTCCTCGATCCAGTTTAATGAACTCGCTGACGGGTGGCACACCTGTGCGGTCTGGGTTTCGCCGGACGGCGTCGTGAAGTCGTACGTCAAGCGCGTCAAGTTCCTTGTCGATTCCCAGGCCGATGCAGTTGGCTGGAAGGTTGCGCCGATGGACGCGACGGGGTCGGCGTTCCGCAGCGACGGCACGCTGGTTTTCGCGCGGGGCTTTACCGGACATACCGTCAACGGAGTTTCGTTCTCGTCGGGATTTCCAAGCGCTGACCAGGCGACTGTCTCGCCTTCGTCGTATACCGGGTCAGGTTGGACGGAGAACAATCCCGTGTTTAACGGCGGCTGGGTCTGGGAGAAGAGCACTACTTCGCAGAACATCGTCTTCACAGTCAAGGGACTCACGGCTGGAAAGAAGTACCTCGTCCAGATTCTCGCCGCAAACCACTGGAACAATTCCTCGACGACAATTTCCGCTGGTGATCTTGTCCCGCTCGAGGCCACCAAGCAGAACGACTATAAGTGCGGCGCTGTTATCTCGCGCATCTTTGAGGCAACGGGCACGCAGGAAGACATAACAATTAATTTCTCAACCTCTGGCAGCAAGTGCCTTATCAAGGCCATCCAGCTCCGCGAGCTCGGAGAGGGCGGAGGAGAAGGCGGTGGCGGAGAGTCTGGCGGCGGTGAAAGTGGCGGCGGTGAGACCGGTGGTGGCGAGACCGGTGGCGGAGAAAGTGGCGGCGGTGAGACCGGCGGCGGCGAAGAGCTGACGGGCGAATTCGTCAAGAAGACGTTCATCGCGTCCAACAAGCTGCATCTCCCCTACCGCGTCGCGGCGAAGGCCGATCCGAACGGCGGCAAGGTTCCCGTCGTCGTATTCCTTCACGGATACGGTCAGTGCGGCGTCGACAATTCGTTCACGATCAACGAGATGACGAACATCAAGAGCTATCTCGACAGCGCGGGCGTTTCTAGCGGCTACAGGCTTCTCGTCCCGCAGTGTCCGAACGATGTCAAGTGGGCGGATTTCTCCATGAATTCTACAACCTGCACGTTCGTGGACAAGCCGTCCTCGGCTCTCGTGGCTGTTTTCGATCTTCTCGACTCCTATGCCGCGATGGCGGATGTCGACGCCAACCGCATCTATGTCACCGGGCTCTCGATGGGCGGGCACGGAACGTGGGACGCGATCTGCCGCCGTCCCGACTTCTTCGCCGCGGCAATGCCGTGCTGCGGCGGCGGCGATCCCGCCTGTGCGGCCGACATCGCGCACGTCCCTGTCCTGGCCGTCCACAACCGCGGCGACCCGACCATTCCCGTCGAGCAGACCGAGGGCATCGTCACGGCACTCAAGGCGCTCGGATCGGACGTGATCTTCGAGAAGCTTGAGAACAACAGCCACGACGCCTGGACGACATGCTATTCCAGGACGGACGACGTCACGGCGGGCGCGCCGAACCACCGCTTCGTCTGGCTGTTCGCGCAGAACCGCGCGACGAACAACCGCCCGAGGTATCCGCGCATCACGGAGCTCACCGCGGCGCCGAGCGGTTCGAACGCGACGATCTCGCTCACGGGCGTGGTCTTGGGCACGGACGCCGATTCGGTTCCCGCGACCAAGTATTCCGTCACCTACAAGCTCGATGGTGCGGCGAATGCCGTGACGGCGCTTTCCGACCAGACGACGGACAGCTCGTTCACGCTTGAAGGTCTTGCGGACGGCAACCACACCTGCGAGGTAACGATGACTACGGACAAGGGCCGGACGAAGACGAAGTCCGTCGTCTTCTACGTCAACACGTCCGCCGTCCCCGACGTTTGGACTTCGACACTGATGGACGCGTCCGGAAACTCCTTCAGCACTGAGGGCACCTTCGTATACGGCTACGTGTGCAACGGCGGGACCATTAATGGCATCCCGTTCGAGCGGTCGATAAACCTCCAGTCCTCGGAGAATCCGCCGAAGATTTCATTCAGCCCCAACATCGACGGCTTTACAGGCGACTTCATGAACGAAAGCGTCGGCGGCAACTTCGGTCTATCCCTCGGCAACGGCTGGTACTGGAATTGGGACGGGGCTGGCACGCACACGGTCACGCTGACGCTCTCGAATCTCGAAGGCGGCAAGAAGTACCTCGTCCAGTTCCTTGCCCACAACACCTGGAACAACACGACGACTGTCTCCGCGAACGGGTGCGACCCCATGCACATCCACGGCGACAACGAGGCGAGCGGCAAGTATGGTGCACTCATTACGGGCGTCTTCACGGCCTCTGGCGCGACAAAGGA
>CAMNLN010000333.1 GCA_946543025.1 uncultured Verrucomicrobiota bacterium | reverse complement strand
CGGCGCGCACCTTCTCCACGTACGCGCGATAGCCGTCCACCATGTGCCGCCCGCCTCCCTTGGGATGGCAATGGCGCGAATTGTAGCAGCAGCCGTGGGCGGCGTGGCCGATCATGTCCATGTAGACACCGTCCATGCCCGTCGCGCGGATGGTGCGCTCAAGCATACGGATTCGCTCCTGGAACTTCGGCGCTTCGCCGCACATCCACGCCTGGCGCTGCTTCGTGTAGGGGTTGAACATCGTGCTCTTCGGCTTGCCGTCGCGCAAGACGATCGTGCTGTCGTCGCCGCCCTCGGCCCACTGCGCGTCGTCGCAGTCCCAGAGCATGCCGTTCGTGTAGGGTTGCACGTAGCCGCCGGCGGCGTGGATGCGGGCGATGCCGTTCGTGAAGGAGGCGATCGGCTCGCGCGGCGGCCAAAAGTTGGGATAGTAGGTGTCGTACGGCACGCCGTGCCACCAGTACCAGTCGAGCGCCACCTTGAGGCCCGTGTCCTCCATGAACTTCAGCGCGGGCGGCACCGTCACCTCGCTCCGCCCGCGGTTCCACATCCACATCGCAACGTCCCGCAGCTTCGCGAAGTCGCGCGCGGCGGACTTTTTGTACCAGCCCTGTTCGCGCACCCAGTCGCGGTGGATCGCCGCCGCCTCGAACCAGCCGCCTCGGAACTCGGCCGCGACAGACGGATACGGCACACGATAGGCGCGGCGAGTCTCCTCCGTAAGCGGGAGGACGCAGACGCTCTTCAGCACACACGTGCCTGGCTTTGCGCCCTTCGTGATTTCGAAGCGCGTGGAGTAGAGACGGGCGTCGCCGCGCTGGTCGAGGTAGAACGACCGTCCGTCCTCCCCGAGCGCGGCGATCAGATGCGGCG
Source organism: uncultured Verrucomicrobiota bacterium (assembly GCA_946543025.1). Lineage (GTDB taxonomy): Bacteria > Verrucomicrobiota > Kiritimatiellia > RFP12 > UBA1067 > RUG572. The sequence continues at coordinate 3,138 of CAMNLN010000333.1, read as the reverse complement.
CGCCAAAGCCAGGCCCCTGCCGCGCCACCGCCTGCCCCGCCGCCGCCTTCTCCCACTCCGGCGCAAGCACCATGCCGCAGATGCGCGGGAAGAAGACCTTCGTGCGGTCCGTGCGCGGCACGGCCCACTGCGGGAACGCCACCTCCTCCACGAACCAGTCCGTCTCGTTCCCCTCGTAGGCGACGTTCCACTCTATTCCGGCAGCGATCTGCTTGCGCGTCGCCGTCACCGTGAATGTCTCGCCGAGCAACGGATGGCCGCGCCAGACGAGTCTGTCCGCCTCCTCGCGGAAGCTCTTCATCTGGTCGGACGTAATCACCTTCTGAGGCTGCTCCGTCGACTTCGCCACCTTCATCGAGAACGAGACGTCGGCCGCATCTATTGCAGCGGCGAGCACCATACATACGGCAAGCATCAACTTGCGTCCGTTTTCGGCGATCATTTCCCGTACCGGCATAGTTGTCATCTTTCTTTCATGGTTCATGTCACGGCGCCAGCTGCGTGCCAGCCGCGCCGTTGGCGGGCGCGAAATAGAACTCCTGGCCCGTGGCGTCCATTACGCTTCGCCAGAGGTCGCTTTCAAGCTGAACCGTCTGCCGCTCGATGGTGGCGAGCTTGATGGGGACAAGCGTGTACCAGTCGCCCACACTGCCCACCACGCAGTTCGTGCGCCCGCTCATCGCGGCGTGCACCGCGTTGCGCGCGAGCATGTAGCAGCGGATGGCGTCCGTACCGCGTGCGGGCACGCTGCGGATCATGTAGCTGGGGTCGAAGTACTTGACGCTCGAGACGATCCCTTTCTCCTTGAAGTGCCCCGTGATGCGCGCCTTCAGAAACTCGCCGATATCCTTCTTGAGGACGTTCCCGCTCGCGTCGCGGCCCGCCTCGCCCGCGATGAGATGCTGCCCGGCGCCTTCGGCCACCACGACGACCGTATGCGTCTTGCCGCTCGCGAAACGCCGCTCCAGCGCCGCCAGCAGGCCGCAGGGGCCGTCCAGCTCGAAATCCATCTCGGGAACGAGGCAGAAGTTGACAACCGGGTTGGCGATGGCGGCGTAGGCGGTGATGAAGCCGGAATCGCGGCCCATCAGCTTCACGAGGCCGATGCCGTTGAACGTGCCCTTCGCCTCCATGTGCGCGTTGCGAATCACGTTCGTCGCCTCGGCGACGGCCGTCTCGAAGCCGAAGCTCGGCCCGACGAACTGCAGGTCGTTGTCGATCGTCTTGGGAACGCCCACGACGGATATCTTCAGGTTGCGCCGCTCGCATTCCTCGGCGATGTCGCGCGCGCACCGAAGGGAGCCGTCGCCGCCGATGCAGAAGAGCACGTTGATGTTCATGCGCACCAGGGTGTCGACCATCTCGTCCGTCGGCTGCTGGCCGCGCGAGGACCCGAGGATCGTGCCGCCATGCTCGTGGATCGTATCCACGGAGTCCGGGTCCAGCATCAAAGGCTGATAGCCAAAACGCGGGCTGAGCCCCGCGTAGCCGAAGCGGATGCCGAAGATGGTCTTCACGCCATAGTCGAAGGAAAGGATCTCCACGAGCCCCTTGATAACGTTGTTGAGGCCCGGACAGAGCCCCCCCGCCGTGAGGATGGCGACGCGCGTCCAGTTGGGATCGTGGAATATCTTCTCGTGCGGACCGGCGCGCTCGAACGTCGGCTCGTGCCCGAGGCGCTCGCGCAGCCAGTCGCGCAGCGGCACGCTCTCCGTCACAAGAATGCGGTGCCCTTCGGGGACAAACTCGTGATGTCGCACGGGCGACGCGATGGTGCACGGCCCGAGCGTATCGACCTGACAGGAATACTCGCCTGGCTTCGCGGCAATTTTTTCAAGCGTTGTTGACATGATGTATCGTCCTTCTCTTTCGGTCTCTCCGGCAGTCCGATCCGTCCGTCAGCGCGGCGGCGGTCCTTTGCTCCTGTTTGGGCGCTTGGGCATGAACGGGTTGGATTGTCCGGAAGCAATCGGTCCCTTTGCAATCGGCGCCGCCACGCCCAGCACGGCCTCTTGGCCGAGGAGGTCCGCGGGAGACCTGATCTCCGTGAACGAGCCGTCTGAAAGCCCCGTCTTCACCGTCACCTTGCGCGGCGGCGCGTTCGACTCGTTCAGATACAAGACCGCTTCGTCGGAAGTCGCCGGACGGCGCACGGCCTCTTCGCCCGGCGGATGGAAGCGGAACGCCGCAGCCGTCACGGCCAACACGTCCTTCGCCTCGGCCACATGCACCGAGATGTTCGCCGTCATGCCGGGAAACAGCTTGCCGCCCGGATTGTCCGCCTCAATGATCACCGGATACGTCACCACGCTCGAGGTGGTGGTGGACGCCATGCGCACCTGCGTGACGACGCCCTTGAACCTCACGCCAGGATACGAGTCCACCGTGAACGAGACCGGCTGCCCGTCGCGCACGTTGCCGATATCGGCCTCCGGCACCGTCGCCTCCACCTGGATGCGCTTCAGGTCGGTCGCGATGTTGAGGAGCGGCACGGCGTTCATCGACGAAACGACCGTCTGTCCCTCGTCCACCGACCGGTTGATCACGACGCCGTTCACGGGCGAGACGATCGTGCAGTAGTTGAGGTTGGCCTTCGACTGGCTGACGGACGCCTCGCTCTTCTCGACGCTCGCCTTCGCGGCGGCGAGCGAGGCGATGGCTGTGTCCCGCGCCTCTAGCGCCGCGTCGTAGTCGGCCACCGGCACCATCTCGCGGTCCACCAGCTTCTTCTTGCGCACGAGCGTCTTCTCCGCCAGCACGAGCTGCGCCTCGCACTTCTTCACGTTCGCCTGGTTGGCGTGGAGCTCGCCGAGCGCGCTCTTGTAGTTGGCCTCGTACACCTGCGGGTCGATGAGCGCCACCACCTGCCCGTTCGTCACGATCGAATTGTAGTCCACGAAGAGCTTCAGGATGCGGCCGTTCACCTGCGCGCCCACCTCCACCTTCTTGATCGGCTGCACGGTGCCCGTGGCCTCCACCGTGCGGAAGAGGTCCATTCGCACGAACGGAGCCGTGCGGTAGCGGATCACCTCCGCTGCCTGCTTCTTCGTGCTGAAGTATGCGTACGCGGCATACCCGGCCCCGGCCAGGATGGCCAGTAGCACAAGCCGCTTGAACCATTTCACTAGTGTCTGCATG
>CAMNLN010000332.1 GCA_946543025.1 uncultured Verrucomicrobiota bacterium | reverse complement strand
TCCGCGAACGACCGCCACTTCGAGCAGATGAAGTGGTGCGCCGAGAAGGGCATCCACATCCTCTCCATGAAGATTCCCACCTTCGACATGAAAGAGTACGACGAGATGATCGCGCTCTGCGACAAGGCGGGGATCGTCTGCCAGATCGAACTCGAGATGCACTACAATGCCGTCGTGCGCCGGCTGGAAAAACTGGTGCGGGAAGGCGCCGTGGGCAAGATCAAGGCCGTGCAGATGACGAACATCACGCTCTCGCCGGTATGGGCGTTCCCGTGGCAGGGCGACCCGAAGGCGAGCTTCGGGAGCGTCGTGCCGCTCAAGAAGGGCGATCCGCGCTTCTGCGGCGGCGCGCTCTGCGACCATCCGCACATCTTCGACCTTATCCGCCATCTGACCGGTTCCGATTTCGACTACATCTACGCCGAGGTCGCGCCAAACCTGCGCGACGGGCTGAAGGTGGAGGACATGCTCATGGCCGTGGGCAAGATGAAGGACGGCACGGCGTTCCTCTTCGATCCCAGCTGGTCGCGGCTGGAGGAGAAGCTGAAGGTGCCGGGCCCGGGCTGGGAACGCTTCCCCAAGCGCATGGAGGTGAACGTCACGATCACCGGCGAGAAGGGCATGATCAGCTGCGACTGCTTCGGCCCGAACGTCTACCACAACGGCGCGCCGAACGACCGCTACACCGTCCAGTACACCTACTTCGACGAGTGGGTGGGCCTCATCGACGAGTTTGTGGACTGCATCCGCAACCGCAAGACGCCGCTTATCAACCTCAAGTGGCACAAGCAGACGATCCAGGCGATGTTGGGCTGTTACGAGTCGATCCAGAGCGGAAAGATCGCGCGCGTGGGCCAATCAAAAGGAAAGAGGTGATACGATGAGTCTGGCAGCAGTGGTTCTCGCCGTCGCGATGATGCCGGCGGGTGGATGGAACGTCAAGGTGGAGGCCGACGGCCAGAACGGGACGTTCGCGATCGAGCCTCCTGATCGGGTCGAGGTGAAGGGCGAGGGGCATCCGTGCCTGCCGCCGAAGACCAAGACCCCATTCTGGGCGAAGGAGTGCCGTTTCAAGGCCGCCTACAACCCGCAGTTCCTCGCGGCGTGGGCCGTTGATCAGGACTCGGTGGCGATCTTCGCGGACGGGCGGAAGCTCGAGCGCGGACGGGACTATGAGGTCGACGAGCAATGGGGCGGCATCCATCGTCTGGACACGGCAACCGTCGGCGGAGACGTGCCGATCGCGATTGATTACGCCTACCGCATGCGTCGGCTCGACTCGGTCGTGCGCACGGCAGACGGAAAACTTGCCTTGCGCAAGGGCACTCCGCATGTCGTGATTCCTGAGCCGCCGTCGCTGGCCGCGGGCGAGACGCGCATCGGCAACGTGTTCGTCGATGCGCAGACGTCGGCGATCGCGCCGCGGAACCTGTTTCCGATCCTCGAACCGCCGCCGAATCTGGCAAGGTCCGAGAACCCTCCGGCGGCGAAGCTGCTGCCCCGCACGTGGGCGAAGCTCAACAACGGGGAACAGGTTACGGTTCTCGCCTGGGGCGATTCGGTGACCGCGTGCGGCTACTTGCCGGACAAGGACAAGTGGCAGGAACAGTTCATCCGCCGTCTCCGCAAGCGTTTCCCGAAGGCCAAGATACGCCTCGTTTCGAACGGCTGGGGCGGGCGGTGCTCCAACAGCTTCCTGTCGGTGCCGCCGGACAGCCCCTACCACTTCGCAACGAAGGTGGCGGGGGTGAAGGCCGACGTGGTCATCAGCGAGTTCGTGAACGACTGCGGGCAGGGAGAAAAGATTGTCAAGAACGACTACCCCAAGTTCCTCAAGGCGTTCCGCGAAGCGGGGAGCGAGTGGGTGATCATGACGCCGCACTATGTCCGCCCCGACTGGATGGGCCTCAAGGATTGCCAGAACACCGACGACGATCCGCGTCCGTTCGTGAAGGCCGTGAGAGCCTTTGCGGCGGAAAACGGCATTGCGTTGGCAGATGCCGCGCGCCGCTGGGGGCATCTCTGGCGCGAGGGGATTCCGTTCTCGGCGATGCACGTGAACGACATCAACCATCCCGCCGCGCCGGGCATGGCAATCTTCGCCGACGCCCTCATGGAAGTGTTCGGCGGCGATTGAAGAGAGCGGTTTTTCGCCAAACACTGTCGAATCTTCCATTTGATACGGCTGGACGGGAAGCAGGTCTTGTGATGCCAAAGGCTGGGGGCGGACGCGGGGCGAATGTGGTATACTATCGCCACAGGAAGAGGTGACGACATGACAGACAGGATCAGATCGCTGCTGACACGAACGTTCGACAAGGAGCAGAAGAAGTTTCGCCGGGACGTTGACTGGAAGCCGCTCTTGGACGGGTTTGTACGCGACGGTACGGACGACTCGACGCGTGCCCGCGTCGGGCTCGTGGAGATGCTCAAGGCCGAGCAGCCCGCGTTCATGGGGGGCGAGACGATCGCGTTCCTGCGGACGGTGAAGCAGATACCAGACCTCCACTCCGACGAGGAGATGGCCGCCAACCGAGCCAAGGGCATCGCCTACGGCGAGAAGGGCGTCGTCTTCAACCTCACGGCCGACTTCGCGCCGACGATCCGCGACGGTCTCGACGCGCGGATCGCGGAGATCGACGCCCGACTCGCGCGGTGCCGCGCGGAAGGAGACGCCGAGGGCGAGCTGTTCCTCACGAACGCGAAGCTTTCCGCCCAAGCCGTCCTCGACCTCGCCGCGCGCTATCGCGCCGCCGCCGAGGCGCAGGGCCTTGCGACCATTGCCGCCACGCTCGCGCAGGTGCCCGCCAAGGGCGCGCGCACGTTCCATGAGGCGCTGCAGACGCTCCGCATCCTCCACTACGCGATGTGGTGCGAGGGCGAGTACCACTGTGGGCTCGGGCGCATCGACCAGTACCTCTTCCCCTATCTCGACGCCGACCTCAAGGCGGGCCGGCTGACGGAGGCGACGGCGCTGGAGGAGTTGGAGGAGTTCTTCATCGCCTGCAACCGCGACAGCGACCTCTACATCGGCGTGCAGCAAGGCGACAACGGCCAGAGCGTGATGCTCGGCGGCGTCACCCGCGACGGCACGCCCGCGTTCAACCTCCTCTCGCGCCTCGCGCTCAAGGCGTGCGGCGAGCTGAAGCTCGTGGATCCGAAGATAAACCTGCGCGTGGACAAGAACACGCCGATGGACATCTACGTCCTCGGCACGGAGCTTACGAAGGCGGGGCTCGGCTTCCCGCAGTACGCGAACGACGACGTGGTGATTCCCGCGCTCCAGAAGTGGGGCTACGAGCTGGAGGACGCGCGCGACTACTCCGTGGCCGCGTGCTGGGAGTTCCTCATCCCCGGCTGCGGCATGGACATCAACAACATCGACGCCGTCTCCATGCCGTCCTGCCTCGACACGGTGATGCGCGCGGGGGCGGACACCTTTGACGCGCTGAAGTCCGCGTTGAAGGCGGAGATCAACCGCCGGTGCGACGCGCTCCAGAAGAAGTACGCGCACGTGGAGATCTTCCCCGGGCCGTTCGTCTCGATCCTCACCGTCGGCTGCATCGCGAAGGCGCGCGACATCTGCACGGGCGCGAAATACAACAACTTCGGCATCCACGGCACCGGCATCGCGGTGGCTGTGGACTCGCTTGCCGCCGTTCGCGAGCTCGTGTTTGAGAAGAAGCTCGTGACGATGGCGGAGTTGGTGAAGCTGATGGACACCGATTTCGCGGGACGTCCAGATGTCCTCGCCGCCGCGCGCACCGCGCCGAAGATGGGCAACGCGGACAAGAGCGTGGACGACCTCGCCGTGTGGCTGATCGACGCGTGGGCCGACTGCCTCAAGGGCCGCAAGAACGACCGGGGCGGCATCTACCGTCCGGGCACCGGCAGCGCAATGTACTACATCTGGCACGCAAACGAGCTGCCGGCCTCGGCGGACGGCCGCCTGAAGGGCCATCCGTTCAGCGCGAACTACGCGCCGTCGCTCGACGTGCCCGTGAAGGGACC
>CAMNLN010000331.1 GCA_946543025.1 uncultured Verrucomicrobiota bacterium | reverse complement strand
AAGAAAGAATGAGCAAGAAACTACTCATCGTCGAATCGCCCGCGAAGGCGAAGACGATCGGCAAGTACCTTGGCGGGGACTTCACGGTGAAGTCCTCGGTGGGGCATATACGCGACTTGCCGAAGAAGGGGTTGTCGATCAAGATCGCGCCTGACGCCGCGAAGCCGGGCGCATGGACGTTTACGCCGAGCTACGAGGTTTCGCCCGACAAGAAAAAGATCGTCGACGAGCTGCGCAAGGCCGCGAAGGCGAGCGACGAGATCTACCTCGCGCCTGATCCCGACCGCGAAGGAGAGGCGATCGCGTGGCATCTTGACGCGGTGCTGGCCGACGTGACGAAAGGCAAGCCCGTCCATCGCGTGACGTACAACGAGATCACGAAGAACGCGGTGCGCGAGGCGGTGGATCATCCGGGCAAAATCGACCTGGCGCGCGTGGACGCGCAGCAGGCGCGCCGCATCCTGGACCGTCTGGTGGGCTTCAAGGTGTCGCCCCTCCTGTGGAAGAACCTGCAGTACGGCTACTCGCTCTCGGCGGGCCGCGTGCAGAGCGTGGCACTGCGGCTGATCGTCGAGCGCGAGCGCGAGATCGCCGGGTTCACGCCCGTGGCCTACTGGATCTTGGGCGTGGAGGCGTCGAAGGACGGCGAGAAGGCGACGAGCTTCGTTGCGAAGCTCTCGCGCCTGGACGGCGAGAAGCCCGACGTGAAGAGTTCCGAGCAGGCGGTGACGCTGGTGGACGACCTTGACGGCGCGAAGCTGCGGGTCGTCTCGGTGAAGACGCAGCCGAAGACGCGCCATCCCTATCCGCCGTTCACCACCTCCACGCTGCAGCAGGCGGCGTCGAGCGTGTGCGGATTCTCGCCGCACAAGACGATGTCGGTGGCGCAGAAGCTCTACGAGGCGGGTCTCATCACCTACATGCGAACGGACAGCGTAAACGTGGCGGCCGTGGCGCGCGCCGCGGCGAAGGATCTGATCGCGGGCGAGTTCGGTCCGTCGTATGTTCCGGAAAAGCCAAACTTCTACAAGTCCAAGGCCGGCGCGCAGGAGGCGCACGAGGCGATCCGCCCGACGGACGTGACGCAGAAGCCGGGGCTTGTGCCGCTCGACGCGGCCGGCGCGAAGCTGTACGACCTCATCTGGCGGCGGTTCGTCGCCTCCCAGATGGCCGAGGCGAAGCTCGCGCAGACGACGGTTGGCATCGAGGCCGAGAAGGACGACCTGCGGCACGCGTACCTCTTCACCGCGTCCACCACGGACGTGACGTTCGACGGCTTCCTGGCCGTCATGAAGCTCTCCGCGAAAAAGACGAAAGACAAGGACGATGCGGACGAGGAGTCCGACGAGGTGAAGTCCCTGCCGCCTCTCGCGGAAGGCGAGGCGCTCGTGCCGATGCGCTGGCTCTCGGACCGCAAGGAGACGAAGCCGCCGCCCCGCTACAGCGAGGCGTCGCTCGTGAAGGCGCTGGAAGAGAACGGCGTGGGCCGTCCCTCCACGTACGCGCAGACGATCGAGGTGCTGGTGGACCGCCAGTACGCCACGCGCGAGGCGCGCCAGCTGACGCCCACGCAGCGCGGCATGGACGTGAACGACTGGCTCGTGAAGAAGCTCGAACCGCTCTTCAACGTGGGCTACACCGCCCAGATGGAAAGCGAGCTCGACAAGGTCGAGGAAGGCGAGGAAAAGGGGGACGGAATGCTCTCCGACTTCTACCGCAAGTTCTCGACCTGGGTGGATGCCGCGAAAGATCCGCCGCCGCCCATCGAGAAGTTCACGGCGCTCTTCGCGTTGCTGGACCAGGTGAAAAAGTGGAAGAATCCTGTCGGCGAGGGCCGGCGCGTCTACGACGACCATGGGTTCGTGGAGTCCGTGAAAAAGCAGATGGCGGAGACGCCGGAAAAGCTTTCCGACCGCCAGCTCCAGGCGCTCGTGAAGCTCGCCATCGCCTATCGCGAGCAGATTCCGGACGGCGAGCTGCGACTGATCGACCTTGGCTACGGCCCGGAACTCGACCGCGTCAAGAACGCCCCCTCGAACGACCTCGTCAAGTGGTGCTTTCTGACGATCGACCGCATCGGCGGCCTGACGAAGAATCCGTTCCTGAATTCCCTGCGCGAGCAGGTGGACCGCGGACGCGTACTCTCTCCGAAGCAGTTCTCCATCCTCGCGCGCAGCGTGGGCGAGAACGCGGGCGCGCTGCCCGACGCCGACCAGGTGCGGGCGCGTCTCGCGCCCTACGTGCCGGGAGGCTTCGAGATCGCCCCCGTGGATCCCGCCGTGCCGGACCTCCTGAAGCTGCTCGACACGGTGAAGGATTGGAAGGAGCCCGCGCGCCGCGGCCGCCGCGTCTACAACGACGCGGAGTTCGTCTCGTCCTTGCGCGACCAGTACGCGCGCCGCAGCTCGCTCTCGCCGCGCCAGGTGCTGGCGCTCCGCCGCGTCTGCGTGAACTACCGGGACCAGATTCCGATGTTCGAGGAGGTCGCCGACCGGCTGGGGCTGAGGGACTTGCCGACGCACGAGAAGGCTGCCGAGGCCGAAAAGGACGCGAAGGCTGACGCCCGCGCCGAGAAGAGGGCGCGTCGCTCGCGCAAGGGGTCGTGACGGGCACGGACCATCTTCCGGTCAACCGGGCGGCGTGCGGCGACGAGGCCGTGCGCCGCTTCCGTTCCTATCTTCTGGCGGAACGCAACGCGTCGGACCACACGGCCGCCGGCTACGAGCAGGACATCGCGCAGTTCGCCGCCTTCCGCTGGGGCGCGGACGCGCCGGCGCCGTTCGACTGGACGCGCGTCTCCCCCGAGGATGCGCGCCGCTTCCTGATGGCGTTCGCGGGCGACGGCGCGAAGGCGACGACGACGCGGCGCAAGCTGGCGTCGCTGCGCGCCTTTTTCCGCCATCTCGTGCGCGAAGGGCTCGTCGCCGCCAACCCGTTCGGCGGACTGCGCGGCCCCAAGCTTCCGAAACCGCTGCCGCGCACCTTCTCGATCGCCGACGTGGAGCGATTCCTCGCCGCGCCGGCGGACGACCTGAAGCGGCGGCGCGCAGCTGGACTGAAGGTTTCTCCCGATGACGAATACGCCAGCCTGTGCGACGCCGCGCTCTTCGAGTCGCTCTACTCCACCGGCTGCCGCATCTCCGAGGTCGTGCCGCTCGTCTGGGGGCAGATCAACTTCTCCTCCGGTGCCGTGATCGTGACGGGCAAGGGCTCCAAGCAGCGACTCTGCCTGCTCGGCAAGCCTGCGCTGAAGGCGCTCCGTCGCCTGCGCGCGCGGGCGGAGGAGCGATGGCCGGACGGCGGCGCTGACGCGACGGCGATCTTTCTCAACGAGCGCGGGCGCCCCCTTGGCCCGCGCGACGCGCAACGGCGCATGAAAAAGTGGCTGGCCGTCGCCGGATTGCCGGCCGACCTTACGCCGCACAAGCTCCGCCACAGCTTTGCCACGCACCTGCTCGACGCCGGCGCGGACCTTCGGAGCGTACAGGAGATGCTGGGGCATTCCTCCCTCGCGACCACGCAGATCTACACCCACGTCTCGGTGGAACACCTTAAGGACGAATACATGAAGGCGCATCCGCTCGCGCAGCGGCCGCCCTCGGCATGACCGACAGACGAAAGGACTCGACCGCATGAAGAACGCGTACAAATGGCTGCTGCTGGCGATGCTTAGCTTTGCCTTCTTCTTCCATCAGGCAGACCGGGCGCTCTTCGGGCTCCTGACGATCCCGATCCAGGAGGAGCTGCACCTCACTGACGTTCAGATCGGCTGGATCAACACGGTGCTGTCCTGGACGCTCGCGCTGATGACGACGGTGGCCGGTTTCTGCGGCGACCGGTTCAGCCGGAAGTGGCTCATCACGGGGTCGCTGATGTTCTGGTCGCTGATGACGGTGGGAATGGGCTTCGTGGGAAACTTCACGCTCTTCGGGATCGGCATCTCGGCCTACGCGTGCGTGATGTTCTTCCGGTCGATCGCCACGGGCGGCGGCGAGTCGTTCTACGCGCCGAGCGCCTACGC
>CAMNLN010000330.1 GCA_946543025.1 uncultured Verrucomicrobiota bacterium | reverse complement strand
CAGGGCACGAACGATCCCGTCCCCTCGATCGTCACCTTGCCCGTCACCGTCGGCGTACCGCCGGCATGCTCCTCCACCGTCGCGCCGTCGGCCAGCGTCAGGTCGCCCTCGATCGTGCCCGCCGCCGCCAGCGTTCCGGACGCGGCGATGCCGTTCGACGCCTTCAGCGCGGCCCCTGCACCCACTTCTACGCGTGTCGAGGCGTCAAACGCAGTCGCGCCCGAGCACACGCCGAACGCATTGTAGGCGAGCGCCTCCTCTTCCGTCAGCGCGCGGTTCCAGATCGCCAGCTCGTCGATCCAGCCGTTCCATGCGTCGGAGTTCAGGCACGCGCCCACCCAGAACAAGCGACCATCCACGTTTGGAGGCGTCTTCGTGGAACCGCGCTGGTATGTCGCGTCATACGCCAAGGCCTGGCCGTCAAGCCAGAAGCGCCAGTCCGAACCGTCCCATGTCGAGACGAGCGTGTGCCAGCAGGCGTCATATATCGTGCTGGGCGTGACGACCTTCATGTCGTTGCTCCAATAGTAGTTGTTTATCCACCCATCGGCTCGCCACTCGTAGTTGTTTCCCTTTTGCGTGGCCACGTCGTTGCGCACTCCATAGCCGAACACCCCCTTGCTGCCGGCCGTTACGGCGGATTTGAAGCTGATTGCCACGGTATAATGTGCAGCTCCGACCGGAACATGCGCCGGGAACATATACCCCGCAGCCAAGGTACCGCCGGTCGGCACAAGCGGCGACTTGCCGTCCAGCCGGAGGGCGCCGGTCCCGAATCTCTTCTCCGAAGTGTCGCATGTCGCCGTGCCGAGCGTCGTGTGCTTCGCTGTCGTCTGGCAGGCGAACGTCACCCGGTCAGGTCCCTCGTCCTGCAGATATGTCTCCGCCGAGTCGAACGGCATGTGGAAGACAAGCCCGTTCGTGAGGGAATGACCGACAGTCGCCGTGGAACCTGCGGACACGGATATCGCCTGCGTAGGCGCCATGCCGCCCTCCACGCCGTTCTGGTGGTAGGCAAGGACCTCGTCTGCGGAGATCGCGCGATCGAATATGGCCATCTCGTCCAGCCAGCCCCTCCAGGCGGTGGAGTTCAGGCACCCGCCCACCCAAAAACACTCCGGCTTCACGTTCGGGGCGTCGGTCGCATTGCGGTTGATGCGAACGGGCGTGACTTCCGCCCCGTCGTCGTAGAAACGGCAGATGGTACCGTCCCAGGTGCTGACGAGACTGTGCCACTTGCCGTCAAGGTGCGACGTGCCGTGCCCCAATATGGCGTACATATCCCTGTTCCAGTAGTAGTTGGACAGCAACGCGTAGCTGTTGGTGACGACGTTGTTATCGACGTGCATCCGATAGTTGTTGCCGTACGTGGCGGCGCGTGCGCCATAGCCGAGCATTCCTGCGGAGGTAGAGGCGTCGGACTCGAGCTTGTAGTGGAACGCGACGGTGTAGGGCGCGGCGCTTGTCGGCACATGCGCCGGGAATGTCCCGCCAATCAGGTTGCCGCCGGTCGGCACGAGGGGCGACTTGCCGTCGAGGTGCAAAGAACCCGCGCCGAACCTTTTCTCCGAGGTGTCCTGAGTGGCCGTTCCGAGCGTCCTGTGCGCGGCCGTCGTCTGGCAGGCGAACGTCACCCGGTCAGGGCCCTCGTCCGTCAGGTACGCCGTGGCGTCGTCGAACGGCATGTAGAAGACGAGTCCGTTGGTGGAGAGCGTCTTGGCCGCCTTGACGGAAGATCCATACAGCACCGGCCCCGACCCCGACGCGGCGATAGCGGCGCCGGCGAGCGATGCAGAGACGGTTCCTTTTTCCAGCGTTGACGCCGTATCCGCGAACAGCTCGCCGTTGCGCACCTCGCCGCCGTCGAGCGTCAGCGTCCCGCACACGAACGTGCCGCCCCCTAAGTCGAGGATCGCGCCTTCGCGCACGATTACCGTATCGGCCAGCCGCCCCTCCGCCGGCACGGTCAGATGCAGCATGCCGGCCGCGACCTCCAGCGTGCCCGACACGAAGAACGCGTTTGTCATCGTCAGCGTCTTCACGCCGTCCTTGATGAAATGCATGGGCCCTTCCGTCATGAGCGGCGCGACGAAGTTGTCTGCGGTCTGCATCACGCGTACCGTCGGCATCGTCGCGAGCGCGCCGTTCTTTATCTTGAAGGACGAGTTCGTGTCGCTGCCCGTCATGCCGCGATGGTAGCCGAGCGTCTGGCTGTGCCCGTCCAAATCGATGACGCCGCCAAGGAACGAGCCTGAATATCGCCTGTTCTGTCCGCAAAAGTAGGCGTTCGTGGGATAGCACCCGTCGCAGCCCATGACGAGCTGGCCGCCGCGTATGCCTTGGAAGCACGGGAACGAGTTCGAGATCGAATGTAGATAGACCTTCAGCTTGCCGTTGGCATTATCCGCCAGTGCATTGACGAAGAATGTCTCGCGGATGTTGACAGGACCGTTGACGTGGACCACGCCTTTTGCGGCATCGCTTGTCCCAGACAGGATCGAGATGTAGGAGAGGCCGCTTTCCGCGTCGCGCCAGTTGTAGAGGCCGCCCTCGAACGTCGTCACGTTGAGGATGCCGATGCGGGAACCGTGTACGCCGAACGGTTTGGTGAAGGTCGTCACCCCGAAGATGTCGACACGCGCCAGTGCCGTCGCTTCCGGCCCCAGGTAGAAGCGGTTCGCGAACGTGTTGTTGCCGTAGATGCGCAGAGTATCCCGCCCGTTGACGCGGAACGTCCGGTTCGTGCAGTAGAACGCGCCCGTGCCGAGGTTGACGCTGTTGGAGATGACGATGAAGGAAAGTCGCTGGTCGAGGTTGCCGCTCCAGGCGGAGTTGTCGCCGTTGATGTAGTCGATGATGTTGGTCGTCGTCGGGTCATGGATGATGTCGCCCGTGCCGGAGAGCGCGCCGTTGAGGCGTAGCGAGCCGTTCACGTTGTCGCCCGTCCACGCGAGGGGCGCGTCGAGGCGCATCGCCACGTTCACGTCGTTCGTCACCGCGCCGGTGGTGGCGAGCGTGGGGTTCGCGCCGTCGCTCGCCGCGAAGACGAGTCCGTCGCCGGAGAGCGACGCGGTGGCGGAGAACGTGAGCGCGTTCAGGGAGAACGTGCCGAGGTCGTTCTCGAATGCGCCCTTGCCCGCGAGGACGATCTTTGCGCCCGTGCCCGAGACGGGCGTCGAGGGCGTCCAGGCGATCTCGCTCCACTTGCCGCCCGCCGCCGTCGTCGTATAGACCGTGCCCGCGGCGGGGACGGGCGTCAGCGCGAGGTCGGCGTCGTCCACGTAGGAAGCCGTACCCCAACCCTCGCCCTGGTTGTAGCCGACGGTGCGGCTCACGCCCGCGACGTCGATGGTGACGTTGGTCGCCGCGATACCCGTCACCTTGTTGACGGGCGCGACCGACGCGCCGCCGTCATCAAGTGGCCAATAGCCGAGAAGACCCGGCTCGGTTCCGGCGAGGCGCTTGCCCTTCGCCGCGGCGATCTCCGCCGCCGTACGGGCGACATTCCACAGCCGCACCTCTGCGAGTGAGCCGTAGAACGCGGGGCCGATCAGGAATGGCGCGGTGGAGGCTCCGCTCGGCGTCGCGTTCACGTAGTCGGTGGCGTTCGTCTCGAACACGCCGTCCAGATAGAGGGAGATCGTCGTGCCGCTCCGCACGAGCGCGGCGTGATGCCAACCATCGGTGACGACCGTCGAGCCGATCAGGCGCTTGTTGCCGCCGTTGTAGTAGAACGCCTCGATGGCCGGTTCGCCCGGGACCGGATTGTTCTTGTGCTTGCGGACCGCGAGCATGAGACGGCCGGGATCGTTCCACGCCCATCCCGTCTGCGCAACCATGCGGTTCTCGGCCAGATTCAGGTCGGACGCCTTGAACCAGGCTTCCCACGTGAAATCCCCCGTCGCGGGCGACGACACGTCCGTGGGAATGCTCTCGGTCCCGTATGCGCCGACGGCGCTAGGCGCAAACGTCAGAACCGTATCCGCCGCCGCGGCAGCCGCCGCGCAACAGACGGCTAAAGACATGCATTTCATCGCATTCATT
>CAMNLN010000329.1 GCA_946543025.1 uncultured Verrucomicrobiota bacterium | reverse complement strand
CGGCGGCGGCGCGGTGCGATCGCGTGCTGAAGCTGGACGGCGGGCATCTGGCGGCTTGAAAAGGATAGAATGAAATGAGCAAGAAGGCGTTGATCACTGGCATCACGGGGCAGGACGGATCCTGTCTCGCGGAACTGCCGCTCTCGAAGGGATACGAGGTGCACGGCCTCGTCCGCCGCCGGTCGAGCATGTTCAGCAAACGCTGCATCGTGACGGGCGGGGCCGGATTCATCGGCTCCGCGCTCGCGCGGCACCTCGTGCGCGACACGGAAGCGACCGTGCTCGTGGTCGACAAGCTCACCTACGCCGGCAACCTGGAATCGCTGAAGGAGGTGGCGGACTCGCCGCGCTACTCGTTCCTGCAGGCGGACATCTGCGATCAGGCGGCGATGGACAAGGCGTTCGCGGATTTCAAGCCGGACACGATCTTCCATCTGGCGGCGGAATCGCATGTGGACCGTTCCATCGACGGCCCCGGCGAGTTCATTCGCACGAACGTCGTCGGCACGGCGACGCTCCTGCAGTCCGCCCTCGCCTGGTGGCGCGCGAATCCGCAATTCCGCTTCCAGCATATTTCCACGGACGAGGTGTACGGCTCGCTGGGCGCGGAGGGCTTCTTCACGGAGAAGACGCCCTACGCGCCGCATTCGCCGTACTCCGCGTCGAAGGCTTCTTCCGACCATCTCGTGCGCGCGTGGCACGATACGTACGGCCTGCCCACGCTCATCACGAACTGCTCGAACAACTACGGCCCCTACCATTTCCCCGAGAAGCTGATCCCGCTCGTGATCCTCAACGCGCTCGACGGAAAGCCGCTTCCCGTGTACGGCGCGGGCGCGAACGTGCGCGACTGGCTGCACGTGGAAGACCACGTGGCGGCGCTTTGCCTCGTGAACGAGAAGGGGACGCCGGGCGAGACGTACAACGTTGGCGGGCACAACGAGCGCACGAACCTGGAGGTAGTGCAGACGATCTGCCGCATTCTCGACGAGCTGCGTCCGCGCGCGGACGGATCGTCCTACGAATCGCTCGTCACCTTCGTCAAGGATCGTCCGGGGCACGACCTGCGCTACGCGATCGACCCGACGAAGCTGATGGACGAGCTTGGCTGGAAGCCGAAGCATACGTTCGATACGGGCATCCGCGCCACGGTGCGGTGGTATCTGGAGAACGACTGGTGGTGGCGGCCCATCCGCGAGGCCAAGTACGCCGGTCAGAGGCTGGGGGTGGCGAAATGAGCCGCAAGGGAATCATCCTCGCGGGCGGGGCGGGCACGCGTCTTCATCCGCTTACGCGCGTCGTCTCGAAGCAGCTGCTGCCGGTGTACGACAA
The DNA here is from genome assembly GCA_946543025.1 of uncultured Verrucomicrobiota bacterium. Classification (GTDB taxonomy): domain Bacteria; phylum Verrucomicrobiota; class Kiritimatiellia; order RFP12; family UBA1067; genus RUG572. The sequence continues at coordinate 2,715 of CAMNLN010000329.1, read as the reverse complement.
GCCGATGGTGTTCTATCCTCTTTCCACGCTGATGCTCGCCGGCATCCGCGAGGTGCTGGTGATCTCCACGCCGCAGGACCTGCCGAACTTCGAGCGTCTGCTGGGCGACGGCTCGGCGCTCGGCATGAGGTTCGCCTACAAGGTGCAGGAAGTCCCGAACGGGCTCGCGCAGGCGTTCGTCCTCGGGCGCGAGTTCCTGGGGGACGACGACGTGTGTCTCGTGCTGGGCGACAACATCTTCTACGGGGCCGACCTGCCGAAGCTGCTGCGCGCGGCCGCCGCCGAGAAGGAGCCGACCGTGTTCGGCTACCGCGTGGCCGATCCGGAACGGTACGGCGTGGTGTCGTTCGACGCGAACGGCAACGCCGAGACGCTGGAGGAGAAGCCCGCGAAGCCGAAATCGAATTTCGCCGTGGTGGGGCTCTACTTCTATCCGAACGATGTGGTGGAGGTCGCCGCGAACCTGAAGCCCTCCGCGCGCGGCGAATACGAGATCACGGACGTGAACCGCGAGTATCTGCGGCAGGGACGCCTGCGCGTCCGGCAGATGGGGCGCGGCTATGCGTGGCTGGACACGGGTACGCACCAGTCGCTTGCGGACGCGACGAACTTCGTGCGCGCGATCGTCGAGCGGCAGGGGCTCCAGATGAGCTGCATCGAGGAAATCGCGTGGCATCAGGGCTGGATCGACGACGCGCAGCTCCATGCGCTCGCGGACGGCTACGGGAAGTCCACCTACGGCCAGTATCTGCGCCGCCTGGCGAACGGGAAGGCGTCGTGACGCGATGAAGGTTCTCCTGACAGGCGGGAAGGGAATGCTCGGGCGCACGCTCGTGCGCGAGCTGGGCGGCGATTTCGAGGTGGTTTCCACCGACCTGCCGGAGGCCGATATCACGGACGAAGACGCGATTGACGCCGTCTTCGCGCGGCACGCGCCCGACGTTGTGATTCACTGCGCCGCCATGACGGCGGTGGACAGGTGCGAGACGGAACGCGACATGGCGTTCCGCCTCAACGCGCGCGGGACGGCGAACGTGGCGGCGGCGTGCGCCCGGCAAGGCGTTCGCCTGATCGCGATCTCCACCGACTACGTGTTCGAAGGCGACGCGGACCGTCCCTATGCCGAGTTTGACCGGCCGACCGGCGGGCGGACCGTCTACGGGCAGAGCAAGTTCGCGGGTGAGGAGGCCGTGCGGTCTCTCTGCCCGAACCACGTGATCGCCCGCATCTCGTGGCTGTACGGCGCGGGCGGGCCGAGCTTCGTGCACGCGATGATGAACTTGGCGGACGGTTCGCGCCCCGTGCTGAAGGTGGTGGCGGACCAGCATGGAAACCCCACGAGCACGGTGGCCGTCGCGCAGGCGCTGCGCGGCATCTTGAGGCGCCCGAACCTGTGCGGCACGTTCCACCTCACGTGCGAGAGCGAGACGACATGGGCCGGGTTCGCCAAGGAAATATTCCGCCTTGCGGGGCGAACGCAGGCGGTGCAACCGTGCACGACGGACGAGTTTCCGCGCCCGGCGCCAAGGCCAAAGAACTCGCGCCTCGAGAAGATGGCGCTGCGCCTCGCCGGCCTGCCGCCGATGCCGCATTGGAAGGACGCCTTGGCGGCGTTCATGGCGGCGGAGTTCCCGCTCTAAGGAACGATGACAATTTTCGCGCCGATTTCATCAAGAGAGGTGCGAAAAATGGTATAATAAGGGCAGTTTGAGTGGCAGATTGTGCCATAAACCAATCATCATGAGGTATTCGGCTGCATACCCCACGGGCGCGGAGCGTTTTTCCAGGTCGGTCGAGGGAGGATAGCGATGAAAGTTTTCGATACGGAAATCGCAGGGGTCAAGATACTGGAGACGGACGTCCATCGCGATGCGCGCGGCTATTTTTCCGAAACGTACAACGCGGGACGCTATGCGGCGGCGGGCATCGACGCCGTGTTTGTGCAGGACAACGAGAGCTGTTCGCAGAAAGGCGTGCTGCGGGGGCTGCACTGGCAGGCCGCGCCGTGGACGCAGGCGAAGCTCGTACGCGTGATCCGCGGCGCGGTGTGGGACGTGGTCGTGGACATCCGCAAGGGGTCCGCGACATACGGCCGGCACGTGGCGGCGGAGCTGACGGCCGAGAACAACCTGCAGTTCTACGTGCCGCGCGGGTTCGCGCACGGGTTCATGGTACTGGAAGACGACACGCTTTTCGCCTACAAGTGCGACAACCTCTACCATCCCGAGGCCGAACGCGGCATGAGGTTCGACGATCCGGCGCTGGGAATTCCCTGGCCGGACGTCGGGCGCGCGCCGATCCTTTCGCCGAAGGATCGGCTGCACCCCCCGCTCAGCGGCATCGTGCCGTGGGAGTGACGGCATCCCAGGACCGATGAAATTGGAAGACTTTACGGTGAGGATGCGAGCATGAGCAAGACATACGTGGTCCTGGCGCCGATCAGGATTTGCGACCTGGGCGGGTGGTCCGATACGTGGTTCGCCAAGCACGGATCCGTCCTCAACATCGCGGTGAGTCCGTACGCGGAATGCCGTATGGAGGTGGCGGAGGTGCCGCAGTGGCGCGAGCGGTTCTACTTTACGGTGGACGACTACGGCGACCGTTACAAGCTCGACCCGCAGAACGTGACGTTCGGGCGGCATCCCCTTCTTGAGGCGTGTGTCAAGTCGATGCCCATCCCAAAGGGCCTAGACGTCGAGATATCCCTGCACTCGT
>CAMNLN010000328.1 GCA_946543025.1 uncultured Verrucomicrobiota bacterium | reverse complement strand
CGCGCCGTCTCGCTGCGCGAGGGCATGCCTCCGATCGCGCAGGATCCGGCGGCGAAGTTCGCGCAGGGAAGCATTCCCCTGCTGCACGAACATGGTACGGTCTCCCGTCAGATGCGCCGCGACTACGACGAGTTCCTGTGGCAGCGCGAGCTTGGCTACTGGAAGGGGATGAGGGACTACGTGCGCGAGACGCTGAAAGCCAGGATGCCCGTTTCGGGGACGCAGGCGGGGCACTACAGCCCGCGCGAAATCCAGGCGCAGCTCGACTATGTGGATTCGCACGCCTACTTCCATCATCCGCGAGGGAAGGGCGCGCCGTGGGTCAACAAGGGTGTGACGAACGACTGGACGGCCGGCGGCGAATCGCTCGTGCACGGGATGTCCACCCTACGTAACCTTGAGGGACACTCCCATGCGCCCGGGAAGCCGTTCACTGTGAGCGAGTACAGCCATCCTTATCCCAGCCCGTTCGTCGGGGAAGGGCAGCCGCTTGCGTGCGCCTTCGGCCGACAGAAGGGGTGGGACGGCGTGTTCCAGTACAGCTACAACCACTATCCCGACGGCTATGAGCCGCAGGGGATGCCGTGGTGCATCTTCGATGCAGTGGCCAACCCGGCGGTGCTCGCGCAGATGCCCGCATGCGCGGCGATGCTCGTGCGCGGCGACATATCCTTCGACCCTGAAGGCAAGGCCGGCGAAGTCGTCTGGAACAAGGACCGTCCCGGAAAAGAGTACTTCACGGTGAACACGGCGAACAGCAAGTTGTTCGTTGGGTATGCCGACGGACGCACGATTGCGCTCGGTGACGTTTCGCTCACGGTGGACAAGACATCGACGGGCTGGGCGACCGTCTCGCTCGTCTCGCGCGACGCCACGGGATTCGGACGAAAAGGGAAGGCGAGCATCCTCATCGCCGCGAGTGGATCCGTGCGCAATACCGGCGCAAAGATCGCGCGCGTGTCCAAGACGGCGGTGCGTCTCCTCGACTGGGGCCATGCTCCCGTTCTTGCGGAAGGTGTTCCGTGCGAGATCGTACTTCCGGTGTCGCCCGCGCGGCTCATGTGCTACGCATTGGCGTCGGATGGATCGCGCACGAAGGAAATCGCTGCGTCCGCCGTCGGCGACGGCAACTGTGCCCGCATCTGCCTCTCACCGTCCTGCCGGACGCTCTGGTACGAGGTCTCGGTTCGACCGTAGGCATGCGGCGTCTCCACAGTGGGTTTTGCTATACTAGAACCAGTCACAAAAAGGAAGACACATGAAATCGAAGATGATCGTAGTTGCCGCACTCGCGGCGACGGCCGCGCAGGCCGAGTTTAAGATTGACCGCTCGGTGATGTCGGAAGCGTACTGGAACGTCTGGAACGACGACGTCCAGAAGCGGATCGACGCCGACATCGAGAAGTACCGCAAGGCGGACGGCGCGTTCGCGCTGGACGGCGCGGCGGATGGCGCGGAGGTGAAGGTGGAACAGCTGACGCACGGCTTCTTTTTCGGCGCGCACATCTTCAACTACGGCCAACTCGGCAAGAAGGAGTGGAACGACCGCTACAAGGAGTTGTACAACGCCGAAGGCGGACTCTTCAACTCCGGCACGGTGGCGTTCTACTGGCGTACGCTGGAGATGTATCCTTACGCGCCTCGCTTCGAGACGCACTATGAAGATTCCGAAGAGTTCTGGAACAGTTGCCCGCAACCGAAGGAACAGCCGCACTGGCGGCGCCCGGCCGTCGATCCGGTGATTGCCCACCTGAAGGCGCGCGGCTGCCGCATCCACGGCCATCCGCTCGTATGGGGCAACAACACGTGGATGACGCCCACGTGGCTGTGGGACGCGTTCTGCCCGGCGAGCGAGAAGTTCGCGTTGGAGCAGGCGACGGGCGTCAAGATCCCGCGCCCTGACCCGTCCCTCGCGATCTGCGTGGCAGACCGCGCGTTCACGCACGCGTGGGGAGCCGCCTGGGCGAAGATCTACAAGAAGCTCTCCGACGAGGAGATCGCGAAGCTGATCCCCACGTTCCTCAAGGCTCAGGAGGAGTTCTACGAGAAGCGCATCCGCGACATCGCCGCGCGCTACGGGAGCCGCGTGGACTCGTGGGACGTGGTGAACGAGAGCGCCACCGACTTCGCCCAGCGCTTCGGCCGCCAGGCGGTGCGGAACCGTCCGTTCGACGAAAGCCACTACGGCCCGATGCCGGCGGACTACGCCTACAAGGCGTTCATGTGGTCGGGGAAGTATCTGCCGAAGACCGCCTGGTTCAACCTGAACGACTACTATATGGACGAGGGCTTCTTCCAGCAGGCGAACGACCTCGTGGCGAACGGCGCGCGCATCGACGTGGTGGGCGCGCAGATGCACCTCTTCAACCCGGCCGAGAGCGTCGGCATCTCGCGCGGCGAGTTTTCGAAGGACGCCTACTCGAAGACACATCCCGAGGCCATCGTCGAACGATTCCAAAAACTGTCCAGGGCGAACCGCCCGATCCACCTCTCCGAGATTACGATCACCGCGCCCGACAACTCGTCCAAGGGTCAAATGATCCAGGCCATCATCATGCGCAACTGCTACCGCGCGTGGTTCAGCGTGGAAAAGATGAACGGTATCACGTGGTGGAACGTGGTGGACGACTGCGGCGCGCCGGGCGAGCCCTCGATCTCCGGCCTCTTTACGCGGGACATGCGTCCGAAGACCGCCTACTTCGCGATGGACGACCTTGTCAATCGCGAGTGGAAGACGCGCCTTACGGCCAAGGCGTCCGGCGGCAAGGTGTCCTTCCGCGGCTTCCGCGGCCGCTACCGTCTCATGTGGAAGGGCGCGGACGGCAAGGAGCAGACGAAGCTCGTGGAGCTCAAGTAACGTTCCGTCGCCAGGCTTCGCGCAGTACTGCCGTGGGGATATCATCATCTGGTAATTCGGCATGTTCAAGAAATTCTTTTGCGGGTGCCTGTATGCGTGGGCGGCGGGCGCGGGCGGCGAGACGCTGACGTGGAACGGCACGGACGGCGGCATATGGGACTGCGCGGCGCGGAACTGGATGGATGAGCAGGGACGTGTCTGTACCTGGAGGGACGGAGCGGAGGCCGTGTTCGCGGGTTCGGGGTGCCGTGTGCGCGCGGCGAAGGGCGTGAAGGCGGCGAGCGTGCGCTTCCGGGCGAGTGGCGTGTGCCTGGAAGGCGAGGCCGAGATTCCCGTGCTGGTCGCGGACGGGGGAACATCCAACACGGTGGCATTCGTCGATACGGCGTCCCGCGTGACAGCGCGGGGCGGTGGCATGCTCGTGTGCGCGGCGGACGCGCGCTTCGGCGCGCTCGACCTCGACGGCGGCTTTATGCGAATCGCGGACGACGGCGTGGTGGCGAAGATCAATATCGGTCCTGGCGCCTGCCTTAACGCGATAAAGGATATCACATTCGAGGAACTCTCGGGGACGGGCCGCATGTGGCGTGGCGAGTTGCCCAGCCCGCGCATCATTCCTTTCAAAAACGATTTCGACAGCGGGCTCTCCACGAACAAGACATACACGCACCTGTACGACTTCGGTCCGAACCCGACGAACGCCGTGGCGAATCTCGTGAAGTTCAACCGGGCGGGCGGCGTGGTCACGGTCGGCATGGAGAGGGTGCCGTACGGAAGCGGGAACCTCATGCGGATGGAGAACGTCGGCGTGCCGCGCCACCACGGCCTCTACCATCTCTTCAGCGACTTCGCCGTGGGATTCGACCCCGACAAGCCGTTGAGGTTCAAGCGCCTGAAAAAAGGGCGCTGGCACCGCATCACGATCTACCAGCGCGCCTTTGAATCGCCAGGTTCATGTGGGCGCGGCGCGGAGCTTTCCTTCGACATGGACGGCGACGGCCCGATTCCGCCTGCGTCGATCACGACGTGGCAGAACCTCCATCCCGTCTCGCGCATCGAGTACGATTTCTACGCGGTCGAGGAGGATGCGCTCACGCTGCGCATCCGCAACCTCGATCCCGCGATGGGATTCCACCTGTACGGGCTGAGCATCGAGGTGTGCGACGAGCCGCGCGGCGCGCACGGGGTGCGC
>CAMNLN010000327.1 GCA_946543025.1 uncultured Verrucomicrobiota bacterium | reverse complement strand
GCGAACGACGGGCGTTGACGGAGCGGCGGGGATAGGGTAGAATAAAGCCGCTGAAGCCTTCGGGGTTTCAACTGTCCGAAAATGGAACACGAAACAAAGGAAACGAAGATGAAGAATGCAGTCCTCGGGACGGCGCTGGCCGCCGCCCTGTGCGCATCCGCCGTCCCCAACGACTGGGAGAACACGCGCGTCAATTCCATCGGCCGCGAACCGGCGCGCGCCTACTCGATGCCGCTCGCCGACGAGGCCGCCGCGTTGACGGACGACCTGGAGCCGCAGACGCCGTACAAGGTGTCGCTCAACGGCACGTGGAAGATCAGCTGGTGCGGAGATCCGAAGCTGCGTCCGCTCGACTTCTGGAAGACGGACTACAGCGACGCCGACTGGTTCACGATCGACGTGCCGTCCTGCGTGGAGATGCGCGGGTTCGGCTCGCCCGGCTACACGAACGTGAAATATCCTCACGCCAACAAGTGGCCCTACATCCTTGACCGCGATACGAACAAGGGCGACTACAATCCCGTCTCGTCCTACCGCCGCACGTTCACGGTGCCGGACGGCTGGAAGGGGCGCGACGTGTTCCTGCGCTTCGACGGCGTCTACTCCGCCTACTACGTGTGGGTGAACGGGCAGAAGGTCGGCTACGCCGAGGACTCCAAGCTGCCGAGCGAGTTCAACATTACGAAGTATCTCAAGGAGGGCGATAACCTGCTCGCGGTCGAGGTCTACCGCTGGTGCGACGGCTCCTACGTCGAAGACCAGGACATGTTCCGCTATTCCGGCATCTATCGCGACGTGACGCTCTTCGCCGCGCCGCGTACGGAACTGAACGATTTCTACGTGACGACGACGTTCGACAAGGACTACAAGAACGCCAACCTGCGCGTGGCCGTGAAGGCGCGCGCGCTGGACGGCAAGGGCGGCAACGCCGTCGTCTCCGCCGCGCTGTACGACGCCGCGTTCAAGAAGGTGATCGACCTGCCGGCCGTGAAGTTCTTCGTGCCGACGACGGGTGCGCTCCACGGCGAGACGCTCGCCGTGGGCGTGCCGAACGTACGCCTGTGGAGCGCCGAGGATCCCTACCTCTATACGCTCGTGATGACGCTCACGGACGCGACGGGCAGGAAGGACGTCCGCGCGACGCGCGTCGGCTTCAAGGAAGTGAAGATCGTGGGCAACGCGATCGTCTACAACGGCAAGAAGATCAAGTTCAAGGGCGTGAACCGCCACGAGTGCAGCCCCGAGAACGGCCGCAGCGTCTCGATGGAGGAGATGCTGAAGGATATCACGCTCTTCAAGCAGTTCAACGTCAATACCGTCCGCACGTGCCATTATCCCGACCACCACAGCTGGTACGACCTCTGCGACAAGTACGGCATCTACGTGGTGGCCGAGGCGAACGTGGAGGCGCACGAGCCGGGGTACGGGCCGGAAGGCCTCGGCCTGCACGAGGAATGGTTCGGCACGATCATGGAGCGCAACGTCAACCACGTGATGAACTACCGCAACCACGCGGCCGTGACGATTTGGTCGATGGGCAACGAGACGGGCCACGGCCCGGGCTTCGTCAAGACGATCGCCGCGGTCAAGCAGCTCGACCCCACGCGCCCGATCCATTGGGAGCGCGGCAACATCGACGCGGACGTGGACTCGACGATGTATCCGTCGGTTGAGTGGCTGGACGAACGCGGGCAGCTTGGCGACAAGATGAAGGAGGCGATCGAACTCGCCGAGAAGAAGCAGAAGCCGGATTCGCCTACGCGGCATTCCGCCGGCAAGGCGTTTTTCATGTGCGAGTACGCGCACGCGATGGGCAACGCCATCGGCAACTTCCAGGAGTACTGGGACGTGTTCTACAAGTACGACTCGCTCGCGGGCGGCTGCATCTGGGACTGGGTGGACCAGGCCGTCTGGAAATACACGGACCGCGTCTGCCCCAAGACCGGCCAGCGCGAGCGGTTCCTCGCCTACGGCGGCGACTTCGACGAGTATCCGAACGACGGTCCGTTCTGCTGCAACGGCGTGGTCGATCCGTTCCGCAACGTGTCCGCCAAGCTGGTGGAGGTGGGCCACGTGCACCGCAACCTGGTGGTGGAGAAGTATGACGCCGCCACGGGCGAGGCGACGCTCTGGAACCGCTTCGGCTTCACGAAGGCGAGCGACTTCGACGGCGCGTGGGAGCTGCTGAAGGACGGCAGGACCGTGGCGTCCGGCACGTTCGCCGTGCCGCCGGTGGCACCGCTCACGCGCGGCACGTTCAAGGTGAGCCTGCCCGCCGAGGCGATGAAGGACGCGGGCGAGTACCTCGTCAACTTCGCCTTCACGCTGAAGGCCGACACGCTCTGGGCGAAGAAGGGCTATGCGGTGGCGCGCGACCAGCTGGCGGTGAAGAAAGTCGCCGCGCCGGCGGCCGCGCCGGCGGCGGGCGAGCGTCCCGTCGTCGCCGAGAACGACAAGACGGTCGTCGTGACGGCGAAGGACACGAAGGCGGTGTTCTGCCGCCGCTCGGGCACGCTGGCCGAGCTGTCCTTCGACGGACGCGTCGTGCTGAAAGACCTCGCGCCGGGCGTCGTGGCCGGGCCGCAGCTCACCTGCGAGCGCGCGTTCACGGACAACGACCGCTGGATCCGCGACGGCAACCCGTGGAAGGAGGAGCGCGGCAAGGGCTTCTATTCGTCGGGCCTCACGCAGCTGCGCTACCACGCGCGTCCGCTGAAGGTTCTCTTCCCCGATGGCGCGAACTGCGTGAAGGTGGTCGCGACGGTGGAGGTGACCGGCTCGAAGTCGGCCGGCTTCACGCACGAGGCCGAGTGGACGTTCGCCGCCGACGGCACGCTGACGGTGAAGAACGCCGTCACGCCGCACGGCGTGATGCCGTCCGCGCTGCCGCGCCTCGGCACCACGTGGAAGCTCGACAAGGCGCTGGAGAACATGGCGTACTACGGGCGCGGTCCGCGCGAGAACTACGTCGACCGCTGCACGGGCTCGTTCCTCGGGTGGTGGGAGAGCACGGTGACGGACCAGTACGAGCCGTACGTGCGTCCGCAGGACAACGGCTACAAGTGCGACGTCCGCTCCGTGCGCTTTACGGACGAGGACGGTTTCGGTGTGGAGTTCGCCGGCGACGTGCCGCTCTTCGTGCAGGCGCTCCACTACGGGATGGAGGACCTGGAGTTCGCGCGCTTCCGCGCGGGCGAGAAGCGCCACCGCACGCCGCTCGTGGCGCGTCCCGAAGTGGTGCTGAACCTCGACGTGCGCCAGCTCGGCCTGGGCGGCGCCTCGTGCGGCCCGAAGCCGATGGCGAAGTACATCTTCCCGATCCAGAAGGAGACGTGGACGCTGACGGTGAAGCCGGTGCAGGGGAAGAAGAAAATCCTTGGGATATTCTGATGCTCGAGGTCGCCGACATCGTCAAGGAGTACCGTCTCCCGGGGCAGAAGCCGATCCGGGTTCTGGACGGCGTGTCGTTCGCCGTGAAGGCGGGCGAGCACGTGGCGGTGGTCGGGCGGTCCGGCGCGGGAAAGACGACGTTGCTGAACATCCTCGGCGGGCTGGACAAGCCGACGGCCGGGGACGTGCGGCTCGGCGGCGAATCGCTCTTCCATGGGTTCGGCGCGGCCCGCCGCCGCAACCGTCTGCGCGCCACGAAGATCGGGTTCATCTTCCAGAGCTACCACCTGATGCCCGAGCTGGACGTTGTGGAGAACGTGCTGCTGCCGTCGATGACGGGCCGGGCGCGGATTTCCGGCGCGCGCGCGCGGGCGAAGGACCTGCTGGCGAAGGTGGGGCTTGGCGATCGCCTGCGGCACCTGCCGGCGGAGCTTTCGGGCGGCGAGCAGCAGCGCGTGGCGCTTGCGCGCGCGCTCATGTGCCGGCCGGAGATCATCCTCGCCGACGAGCCGACCGGGAACCTGGACGCGCTCACGGGCGAGGAGATCCTGAAACTGCTCTTCGAGGTGAACGAGACGCCGATCGCCTGCGTCATGGTGACGCATTCGGCGGCGGCGGCGGCGCGGTGCGATCGCGTGCTGAAGCTGGACGGCGGGCATCTGGCGGC
>CAMNLN010000326.1 GCA_946543025.1 uncultured Verrucomicrobiota bacterium | reverse complement strand
CGGCGACACGCGGATTTTCAGTCCGCTGCTCTACCAACTGAGCTACCTAGCCACATGCTGTTTCGGTGAATGGTAGGAGCAGAGGGATTCGAACCCACGACCCAGTGATTAAGAGTCACTTGCTCTACCAGCTGAGCTATGCTCCCATGTCACCTGTCCCCACAATCCCAAGAATGGAGCGAGCTAAGGGACTCGAACCCTCGACAACCACCTTGGCAAGGTGGCACTCTACCAACTGAGTTAAGCTCGCACTTGGTGTCGTGAAAACGACCAATAGTATATCAGATGCCGTTCGTCCGCGCAAGGGGGTAATTTAAAAAAATATCATTCTGCGAGAAGTTCAATGGAAACGGGGCCGTCGTTGAGCAGTTCCACCTTCATGTCCGCGCCAAAACGGCCCGTTCCGACGCGCGCCTCGCCAAGCTGTTCGCGCAGGCGCGCGACGACTCGCTCGTACAGCGGCTCGGCCAGTTCGGGGCGCGCGGCGGCAGAGAATCCAGGACGACGTCCGTGCGCAGTATCGGCGTAGAGCGTGAACTGCGAGACGACGATAACCGACCCCTTCACGTCCTCGAGCGAGAGATTCATCTGATCGTTCGCATCGGTAAAAAGGCGCAGCACGGGGATGCGCGCGGCGATCTTGTCGGCCGAAGCGGATGTGTCCGTGTGCGTAACGCCGAGGAGGACAAGGTAGCCCTGCCCGATCTCGGCCACCCGTTCGTCGCCGATGGTGACGGACGCCCGGGAGACGCGCTGGATCCAGGCTTTCATGTCAGCGTCCGGCGAAGAACTTGATCAGGCGCTGCACGTGCTCGGCGCAGGAGTCGATGATCGGGTCGGCCAGCTTGTCCGGCGGCACGAATGCGCCGTTGAGGTCGCCGAAGACCTTGAGGGTGGACTTGATGTAGCCGTCGAGGAACTCGGTGGCGATGTTCACTTTTGCGATGCCCGATTCGATGGCGCGGCGAACGTCGGCGAGCGGTGTGCCGCTGCCGCCGTGGAGGACGAGGGGCGTTTCCGGCAACGCGTCCGCGATGGCGGCGCAGCGAGGGATGTCGAGCTTCGGTTCGGCCTTGTAGTAGCCGTGCGCGGTGCCGATGGAGACGGCGAGCGCGTCCACGCCGGTGGCCTTGGCGAAACTCACGGCCTCGTCCACGTCGGTGAGGGCCGTCTCGTCGCCTTGGGCCACGTGCCCGATCTCGCCTTCGCAGGTGGCGCCGAGCGCGTGCGCGTAGTCGGCTACGTGCTTCGTCCACTTCACGTTCTCGTCGTAGGGCGAGCGCGAGCCGTCGTACATGACGGACGTGTAGCCCCAGGCGAGGGCGTCGGTGGCCTGCTTCACGGTGGCGCCGTGGTCGAGGTGGAGCGCCACCGGTACCTTGCCGCGGAAGGCGAGGCGCTGGAGCATCCCGCAGAGGTCGTAGGCCTTCCCCGTATCGAAGAGGCGCATGTAGAGCTGGATGATCACCGGCTCGTTCTCGGCCTCGGCGGCCTTGAGAACGGCGGCGGCGGTTTCGTAGTTCGTGACGTTGAACGCGCCGATCGCCTTGTGCGCCTTGCGCGCGGCGGTCAGCATTTCCTTCATGTTGACGAGTGACATGATGTTCTCCTACACGCGCATGTTGAAACCGCGGTCCTTGAGGAACTGCTTGAGCGCGGGGATGGCGATGAGGTTGAAGTGGAAGACGCTCGCGCCGAGGAGGACCGTGGCGCCGGCCTCGGCGGCCTCGGCGAAATGCTCCATCGTGCCCGCGCCGCCGGAGGCGACCACGTCCGCCGCCGTCACCGCGCGGATCTGGCGGATGAGCGGCAGGTCGAAGCCCGTGCGCGCGCCGTCCGTCGACTTCGATGTCGGCAGGATGCATTTGACGCCGTAGCCGTCCACCTCCTTCGTCCATTCGAGCGCGTCCTTGCCGGTGGCCGTACGGCCGCCGTCGATGAACACCTCGTAGCCGCTCGGCATGGCGGCGTTCTGCGCCACGTCGATCGCCACAGTCACCTTGTCGGCGCCCAGCTCCTTGACCATCTCGCCGATCATGGCGGGGCGGCGGAAGACGGCCGACGAGGTCGAGACCTTGTCCGCGCCCGCTGCCAAGACGGCCTCGGCGGCCTGGACGGACGAGATGCCGCCGCCCATCGTAAACGGCACGGTTTTCACGGCCGCAACCTTCTTCACGACCTCTAGCATCGTGGCGCGGCTCTCCACCGTGGCCGTGATGTCCAGCATCGCGATTTCGTCCGCGCCCGCCGCGCAGTAGGCACGGCAGCACTCGACGGGGTCGCCCGCGTCGCGGATGTTGACGAAGTTGACGCCCTTGACCACCCGACCGTTCATCATGTCGAGGCAGGGCATGATCACCAATGGCTTGCTCATTTTTCGTCCTTTCATCAGAGGCAGCTGGCGGCGAGCTCTTCGAGCGTGACGACGTTGAGCTTGCCGTATTTCACGAGTACGCGCTTCACGTAGGCGGAGGCGACAACGATCTTGTCCTTCTTCGGATCGTCCGCGCGCGCGGCCACGTATTCGGCGAGCTTCTTGACGAGCTCGGGGTGGAGCTTGTCGAGCACGATCGCGCCCTCGCCGCAGCAGTATGTCTCTTCGTCGTTCGTGCCGAACGGCTTGTTGACCGCCTTGACGGCGGCGAGCAGCTTGTCCATGCAGGCGCAGCCCTGGTAGTTGCGAATGAAGTCGTCCGCGAGGGCGTACACCTCGCCGGCCGGCTTGGCGAACTTCAGCTTCGCCTGCACGACGAAGCCGGCCATCGACTTCACCTCGCACGGGAGCTTCACGCCGAACGCAGGGTAGTCCTGCTTCAGCGCGTTGATTGCGGCGGGGTTGGAGACGACGAGCGTCTTCACGCCCTCGGCCTTCAGGAACGCGGCGAACTGCTCGGCGGCGGCCTTCGCCTCCGGCAGGAAGCCGAGGACCTTCAGCGCCTTGCCGATCGAGCCGCCCGTGATGATCTTGGGCGAAACCTTGGCGGCTGCGAAGAGCTTTTTCGTGGCGGCGACCACGGCCTTGTCGGCGGCGGTCGTCTCGTCGAGGAACCACGCCGTGTCGCCCGTGCCCTCGGCCTTCCAGCCGACGGACTTCACGAACTTGGCGGCGAGCTTCTTGACGGCCTCGGGGGCCTTGCCGGCCTCCACCACGTCGGCGCGCGCCGCGAGGGCGAGGCCGTTCTCGTCGTAGTGGTTCACGCAGTGGTGCACGCAGCAGGCAGAGAGGTCCTGGCGGTAGAGGGCGTCCACGAAGTCCTCGTCGTCGAACGAATTGGTGCCCGTCCGCAGGCCGTAGAGCATCGCCGCGCGGATGCGGGGCGTATCCACCTCGGTGAACCGCACGTTCCCGATGGCGGAGAGGTGCCGGCACATGAAGCAGAACCGGCAGTTCATGATGGCGTCTTCAAACTTATCGATATGCATTGCAAGATTCCTTTCTTAGCATCCCGCGAAGCCGAGCTTGCCGGGGTTCATGATACCGTTCGGGTCGAGCTGCTTCTTGAGGCCCTCGAGGACGGGCATCGCCGTGCCGTAGAGGTCCTTCACGTAGCGGCCGAGCTTGAGGCCCACGCCGTGGTGCTCGTTGATCACGCCGCCGTTCGCGATCGCGGCGCGGATGGCCTTGTCCCAGACGGCGTTGTAGAGGGCGGCCGCCTCGCGCTCATTCGGCGGCACCTTGTCGCCGGGGAAGATGAAGCGCGCGTAGAGCATGCAACCCCACTCGTACCAGTGCGAGAAGTGGCCGATGAAGCGCGCGTCGGGGAACTCCTTGTTCACGACGTTCTTCATCGCCCAGTACACCTTCTCGATGTGGGAGAAGTCGGCCACCGTGTCGAGCGTGCCGAACGCCTGCGGCACGTGGAACATGTAGCCCGGGTAGAAGAACTTGTACTTGTTCTCCCACCACCACTCGCCGCCCTTCGCGCCGAGGTCCTTGCCCTTGAACTGCTTCTCCATGATCTCGCGGGCGTACTTCATCTGGCTGGCGACGATGTCCTTGCGGCCGTCGAAGCCGAACACGAGGTACGCGCCCTTGTCGAGGTCGATGCCGAACACCTTCGAGACGTGCGTCTTCGTCTCGGTCTCGTCGTAGAGGCGCATCGCGCACG
>CAMNLN010000325.1 GCA_946543025.1 uncultured Verrucomicrobiota bacterium | reverse complement strand
TGCGCGGGTGTGCTATACTACCGGAAATCTCGACATTAAAGGACTGACATGGAATTCGACCGCCGCACATTCGTGAAGGGAGCCGCCGCCACGGCGGCGTTCCTGCCCAGCTTCAGCATCCTCCGCGCCGAGGACAAGAACATCACCATCGGCCCGAAGGACGACACGATCAACGTCGCGATGATCGGCTTCGGGGCCGAGGGCAAGGTGCTCGCCGCCTCGCTCGTGCGCATTCCCGGCGTACGCGTGCGCGCGGTGTGCGACATCTGGAGGTTCGAGCAGCAGCGCGCCAAGGCGTTCTTCAAGGGATACGGGCACGAGGTCACCACCTACGAGGACTACCGCGAGATGCTGGAGAAGGAGGACAAGAACGTCGACGCGGTGATCGTCGCGACGCCCGACTGGATGCACTGCGAGCATACGTGCGCGTGCCTCCGCGCCGGCAAGCATGTCTACTGCGAGAAGGAGATGTCCAACCGCCTGGAACTGGCCGCCGAGATGTGCCGCGTCCAGAAGGAGACCGGCAAGCTCCTGCAGATCGGCCACCAGCGCCGCTCCAACCCGCGCTACCGCCACTGCTTCGAGCACGTCGTCCCCAACATGCTCGGCCGCGTGACCACCGCCTACGCGCAGTGGAACCGTACGCTCGCCCCCTTCTTCAGCTACAAGAAGCCGCCGAAGCAGGAGGTGCTCACCAAGTACGGCTACACCAATCCCGAGCAGTTCCACAACTGGCGCTGGTTCTACAAGTACGGAGGCGGCTCGATGGTGGACCTCGGCTCGCACCAGATCGACCTCTTCATCTGGGCGTGGGGGGTGCCCCCTTCCAGCGTCACCGCGATCGGCGGCAAGGACGCCTTCGACCCGCCCCGCGAGGCGTATGACCGCATGTACTGCATCTACGAGTTCAAGATGCCCGACGGCACGAAGAACGAGGCCATCTACCAGGTGATCTCCTCCAACGCGCGCGGCGGCTTCTACGAGCAGTTCATGGGCGTGAACGCCTCCCTCACCATCGCCGAGATCTCCGCGCGCGGCAACACCGTCCAGCGCGAGCTGCGGCAGGGCGGCCTCTCCGAGGCCGAATGGCAGAAGTTCATCGACAAGGGCTGGATCCTCCCCACCGAAGGCGACAAGGTGAAGAAGGAAGTCACCAAGGACATCGCCGTGGACACGCGCATCTCCGCCCAGGCGAACGGCAACCAGCTCGCCGTGGAGATGAACAAGCCCGCGCACATGCCGCACCTCGAGAACTTCTTCGCGGCCTGCCGCCACGGCGCCGCGCTGAACTGCCCCGCCGAGCTCGCCTACGAGAGCGCCGTCGCCGTCCTCGCGGCGAACAAGTCGGCCGACTCCCACGCGAAGTACGTGTTCAAGCCCGAGGAGTTCAAGGTTCCCCCGCGCGCCTCGTAACGCCGCTGCGATCCCGTGCCTTCTCTTTATCGTTCACGCAGAGGCACAGAGGCACAGAGTCTTTAAGGATGATTTGGAGATGGGGTTCCACCCCATGCTCCGAATGCCTCTGAATCACATGTGATTGCCTGGCGTTCGGGGTCTGGGGCAGAGCCCCAGCTATAAATCTCTCTCTGTGTCTCTGTGCCTCTGTGTGAGATACAACTTCCACAGATTTCACAAAATAAGTTTTTCCCTTGAACCTTTTGCCGCGGGTCGGGTATTATCCTTATAAAAGGATAATGCTGACCGATGACGGTTGCCGAAGAGATACGGATCGACAGCGAAAGCGGCTCGAAACGCCTTGAGCGCGAGTACAAGGCGGGGTTGATGGCCTTCGCCCGGCGCTTTTGCGCCGACGAGTCGGACGCCGAGGAGCTTGTCTACCGCACCTTCTCCGAGGTGGTGGCCAGCATCGGCTCCTACAACGAGCAGTCCGCCTTCTTCGGCTGGATGTGCAAGATCCTCGTCAACTGCCACGCCAAGGAAACGCGGCGCAAGGCCAACAGTACCGTCACCTTCCCCGGCGACCTCCCCGAATCCCTCGACGACGGCGCGGCACATGTGGTGCAGGCGGTGGACGCGAGCCTTCTGCGCGACGCCATCCGCGCCCTGCCGCCGGAGATGGAGGAGGCGGTTGTCCTGCACTACTTCATGGATCTGCCGCTCCTGAAGATCGCCCGCATCCTCATGCTTCCCGTCGGGACGGTGAAGAGCCGCCTGCACTACGCGCGCCTCATCCTCGGGCGGCGGCTCGGCTCCCCGCTCAAGAATGTTGGCGCAGCCACGCTCTGCCTGCTGCTTCTCCTCGGCGCCGCGCTCGGCGCGATGTGGCTCGGCGGCGAAATCGACAAGGACAGACCCTCTTCCGACAACGACACCGCACTCCCCTTCCTTGATGACTGTCTTGGTTTTGCAAGCCGTCTTCCAGACGGCTCGGAACCCGCCCCGTCAACTTTTCACTCTTCACGCTTCACTCTTCACTCACCCCAAGGAGAACCCCTCGTGCAAAGCACCCCCCTCAAGACGGCGGCGGCCCTGACAACCGCCCTCGCCATCTCCGCCGCCCAGCCTGCCGCCGCAGACGGCTACCAGTACATCGTCTCCGGCTACCCGGCGGCGAACGAACGCCAGACCGATTACTCCGACGGCATCGCGCTCGAAACGGCCACATGCCGCTCCACGACCGACGCCTCCGAGCTGGAGGCTCGCTACCGCACGCGCGACGTCTCGTCCGGCATCGCCCTCAACACCACCGAGTACAGGGCGATGGTCTTCATCATACGATAATCGAAAAGGAACAAGCAAATGAACACCAAATCCCTCCTTCTGGCCGTGTTGACGGCCGCAATCGCGGCGACGATGCAGGCCGCCGTGCCTCGCGTCTCCAACACGCAGATGACGCAGGCGGCGAACCGACTCGTCACCATCACCTACGAACTCGCGGACGGCCCTGCCGTCATCACGCTCGACATCGAGACGAACGTCACCGGCACCGCCGAATGGGGCTCCATCGGCGGCGCGAACATCCAGCAGGTGACGGGCGACGTGTGGAAGAAGGTCGAGACCGGCAGCCACACGATGCAGTGGCGGCCCGACCTCTCCTGGCCCGACCACAAGATCGCCGCCGGCGGCACCCGCGCGGCCATCACCGCCTGGGCGCTCGACAATACCCCAGACTACATGGTGGTGGACATCTCCGCCGCCGCGCAATCCAACACGCAGAAATACTACCCCGCCGCCGACTTCGTGCCGGGTGGCGTGACGAACGGCCTCTACAAGACCACCAAGCTCCTCATGCGCAAGATCATGGCCAAGGACGTGGAGTGGACGATGGGCTCGACGACGCTGGAGACGAAACGCAACGCGACGCGCGAGGCCACGCACCAGGTGACGCTCACGAACAACTACTACATCGGCGTGTTCCCCGTCACGCAGGCGCAGTGGGACCTGATCCAGCCGAGCCGTCTCGCGCCGTCCTACTTCAACAACGCCGCCGACCGCGCGATGCGCCCGGTAGAGCAGGTTTGCTACAACGAGATCCGAAACGCGGCAAATTCCACAACGGCGGATACGGCATACGACTGGCCTCACGATCCCAACCCTGGTTCTTTCCTCGGTCTTCTGCGTACGAAGACAGGCCTCGACTTCGACCTCCCCTCGGAGGCGCAATGGGAGTTCGCCGCCCGCGCGGGTAACGGCGACACGAAGTGGGGCGACGGCTCGGGCATCTTGAATACGGACAAGGACGGGAACCTTGATCTGCTTGGACGGTACGAGCGAGACGGCGGAAAAGTGCTGAGCGGTTCCTCCTACGCCATCCCCGCGCAGTCGTGCGGTGCGGCGAACGGCACGGCCATCGTCGGCTCGTACGCGCCGAACGCCTGGGGCATCTACGACATGCATGGCAACATGTGGGAGTGGTGCCTCGACTGGTACGAGGACAACATCAACGCGCCCGGCGGCAAGGTGAACATCGATCCTGCGGCGTCGGCGAACACCCTCTCTGGCGCGTCGGGCGCGAACCGCGTGTTACGGGGCGGGAGTTGGAGCGACGCGGTGGGCTACTGCCGGCCGGCGTTTCGCAACCGCATCACGCCGACGTACCGCGGCAACTCCTGCGGCTTCCGCGTCCTTTGCTCCGCAGGGTTGCAGTAGGCCGCGAA
>CAMNLN010000324.1 GCA_946543025.1 uncultured Verrucomicrobiota bacterium | reverse complement strand
CACTGATGGACATGTACTACTTTACCGTCTTTGCCGCGTTCGCGTTCGCCCTCGGGTGCTGCGTGGCGAGTTTTCTTAACGTCTGCATCTGGCGGCTGCCGCGCGGCGAGTCCGTGGTGCGGCCGGGGTCGCACTGCCCAAAGTGCAACGCGCCGATCCGCTGGTGGCAGAATGTCCCCGTCGTCAGCTGGCTCGCGTTGCGCGGACGGTGCGCGAACTGCCATGAGCCGATCTCCGCCCGCTATATCACGGTGGAGCTGACGGGCGGTGTGCTGTTCCTTCTCGCCTATTTCCAGTGGGCGGCGCCGTTCTTCCTGCGCATGCCGCCGCCGATAGGGATGGTGCCGCGCGCCGACCTCTGGATACTGCCGGTGAGCTGGCTGGTCGTCACGGGCCTCATCCTCGGCTCCTTCATCGACCTCGACCACTTCTATCTGCCCGACCGCGTAACGATCGGCGGCATGGTTCTGGGCGTGCCGCTCAGCTTCCTCGTGCCGGAGCTGCAAGGGATTCCGAATGGCGCGGGATGGAGCGCGAACGTGTCGGCGCTCTGCTGGTCGGTCGGCGGGCTCGCGTTCGGATTCTTCTTCCTGTGGGGTCTCGGCTGGGTCTTCACGAAGATACTCAAAAAGGACGCGATGGGATTTGGGGACGTCAAGCTGCTGGGGGCGGTGGGTGCGTTCTTCGGGCCGTGGGCCGTCCTCTTCACGATCGTCGTCTCGTCGCTCGTGGGGTCTCTCGTGGGGGTGGCGCTGATCGCGCGCGGAAAGGCGAAGCTCGGCGGCTGTACGGCCGTGCCCTACGGCCCGTTCCTTGCGCTCGGTACGCTGGCGTGGATGTACTGGGGCCCGGCGCTCGTCTCGTGGTACGTGGGCAGCCTCAATGCCGTCGGTCGCTGACACCTTTACGCGCGTGGCGGACGGTTACGACCGTCTCAATCGCATCCTCTCGCTCGGGCTGGACGTGTTCTGGCGGCGACGCGCGCTCGCGCGGCTGCGGCACCTGACGGGAGAAGGGGCGGACCGTCCGCTTGCGATCCTCGACGTCGCCACGGGCACGGCCGACTTCGCGCTCGCGGCGGCGCGGTGTTTTCCGGCGGCGCGTGTCACGGGCCTCGACCTGACGCCGGCGATGCTGGCGATCGGCGAACGGAAGGTGGCGGCGGCGGGCCTGACGGGGCGAATCGCGCTCCAGGTCGGCGACGCGACGGCCCTGCCATTCTCGAACGCGTCCTTTGACGCGGCGCTCTGCGCATTCGGATTTCGCAACTTTCCCGACATTTCGGCGTCACTTGCCGAAGTGGTGCGCATATTAAGGAATGGAGGCCGGCTTGTGGCGCTGGAGTTCTTCCGGCCGCGGTCCGCCCTGCTTGGCGCGTTCACGGCGGGATGGCTGAAATGCCTCTCGTCGCTGTTCGCGAAGAGCCGCGCCGCCGACTACGCCTACCTGCGCGCGTCGATCGCGAAGACGTGCTCGGCTGGCGAGTTCGCGGCGATGGCGCGGGCGGCAGGGCTTGCGGTGGAACGAAATGAATTCTTTTTGCCCGCTTGCTCGTGCCTCGTCCTGCGAAAATGTGATAAACTATAAGACCATTGGACACGCGATGAGATTGATTTGGAAAGTAACGATGCTCGCCGCCGTACCCTTGCTGGCGTTGGGACAGGAGGCGAAAGACGAAGATGATGAAGACGCGGTGCCGAAGGCGGGCGCGTCGGCGGACGGTTTTGCGCCGTACCAGACCATCCTCGACCGGATGCCGTTCGGCCCGTTGCCGCCGAACTTCAATCCCGACGCGCCGCCCGGAACGGCAACGGCCGGAGCGGGGGCTTCGGGAGAGGAAGAGGTTCAGCTTACCGAGGACGAGCAGCAGATTGTGTCTTCGGTGCGCGTCTCGATCTTGAACGTCACGCCGTCAGGGGCGGTGGCGGTCGGCTTCACGGACTCCGCCGCACAGCCTCCGGCGAACTACTACATGAAGGTGGGAGAGAAGCGCGACGTGTGGGAGGTCAAGGAGGCCGACCCCGCCGAGCAGACGGTGGTGCTCGTGAAGAACGGCGTGGAAGCGACGCTGAAGGTCGGCGAGGGGGTGGCGGCCGGCGGCGACAGGAAGGCGAAGGGCGCGGGTATTCGCCCGATGCAGGCGTCGTCGCGCATGATGATGCGCGCGGGCGGCTCCGAGACAGCGGGCAACATGCCGCCGCATGCTTCGGCGATGGAACGCCTGCGCGCGCGCCGGATGCGGTCCGTCGAGGATTTGAAGGCGGAAGAGGCGCGGCGCGAGGCGGCGGCTGCGGAGGAGCGGAAAAACGCGGCCCAGGCGGCGGCGGAGCGCGAGCAGCAGCGCGAGGCTCTGCTGCAGATCCAGGAGGAGCTGCGGCGCCAGCGCGAGGAGCGCGAGCAGCGTGCCGCCCAGGAGGCGCAGGCGAAGCAGCAGGAAGAGACTGCGGTGGAATAGCGAAATTTGCCGGGAGGTGCCAGGATGAAGCGGACGACGCTCGAGATGTTTCGCGAGGAGCTGCTGCGCACGGGGCGCTACGAGACGCCGCCGGAACGGATGGCGCCGAAGCCGCGCGCGCCGGGGTGGTGGACGACGGTCAGTTTCTCGGGGAGCGTGTTCAGCGTGTTCCCGCGCTGCGCCGTGAGCGAGAACCTGCGGATGCTGAACACGGACAAGTGGGCGCACTTTTGCTTTGCGTCGCTGCGCAAGGCCGAGGCGTTCGGCACGAAGGTGACGGCCGACGGGTGGGAGAACCGACGCGACTACAAGGGGCCGGTCGTCTACCTCTGCAACCACATGTCGACGCTGGAGACGATCCTTCTGCCGTTCGTTCTGCTCACGTTCGGGCCGTTCAACGTGGTGGTGAAGGCGTCGCTTTCGCACCTGCCGGGCCTGGAGCGGGCGGCCGACCACATGGGGCTCATCCCGATCGGGCGCACGTCGCCGCGCGAGGACCTGATGACGATCTTTCGGGTGGGCGGCGAACGGATCGCGCAGGGCATTTCCGTCCTCATCTTCGCGCAAGGTACGCGCCAGCCGGTATTCGCGCGCAAGGGCTGGAGCTCCATCGGCGCGAAACTCGCCGAGAAGGCGGGCGTGCCCGTGATGCCGATCGCGGTGAAGACGGACATCCAGCCGACGCGCCCCGACGGCAAGGGCTGGTTCAAGGATTTCGGCACGGTCGATCCCTCAAAGGACATCCGCGTCCGCTGCGGTCCTGTCCTTACGGGCACTTCGCGCGAGATGCATGCGGCGTCGTTCGACTGGATCAAGGCCCAGCTCGACGAGTGGGGCCTGCCCACCGAAGGTTGATGTGCATGCAAGAAGCCGTCAGGATGGCGGCTATCCTTGCCAGCCGTGTGTCGCGTCTTGGCGCAAGTGTGGCAGGATGGCACATGGCAAGCGATGGAATGTCTGTTTCTGGTCTGTGGCATGGGAAATGCTTGGGGGAAGGTGGCATTTCAGAAAGAGAATGCCAGGAGGAATTGACACATGAACGCAGACAAATACACGACCAAGGTACGCGAGGCGCTGGGGGCCGCGCAGAATGTGGCGCAACACCACGGCCAGCAGTCGTTTGACGCCGAGCATGTCCTTTTTGCGCTCCTAAAGGATTCGCAGGGGCTGATCCCCAATCTTTTCATGAAGATCGGCGCGAACCTGCCCACGCTCACGGCGCAGATGGAAGAGTCTATCAATCGCAAGCCGCGCATCACCGGGCAGATCGAGGCGGACAAGTTCTACATCTCGAACGACCTTGCCAACATCCTTATGCGCGCGGAGGACGCCGCGAAGGAGATGAAGGACGAGTATGTTTCCGTTGAACACCTGATCTTGGGCATCATGCGCAACGGCGCGACGGATGCCGCGAAGGCGATCAAGGGCGCGGGCGTGACGGAGAAGAACTTTCTTGCCGCCCTCAGGGAGGTGCGCGGCAACCAGCGCGTGACGTCGGACAACCCGGAAGGGCAGTACGAGGCGCTGAAGAAGTACGGCACCGACCTCGTGGAGATGGCGCGCCAGGGTAAACTCGATCCCGTGATCGGGCGCGACACGGAGATCCGCGACGTGATCCGCATCCTCTCGCGCAAGACGAAGAACAACCCCGTCCTCATCGGCGAGCC
>CAMNLN010000323.1 GCA_946543025.1 uncultured Verrucomicrobiota bacterium | reverse complement strand
CAGCTGAAGACGCGCACGAAGATGTTCTGCGGCTGCCTGCTGAAGACGGGCTGCGAGCCGAACACGAACGTGTGCCCCGTGTGCCTGGGTTACCCCGGCGCGCTGCCGGTGGCGAACAAGGAGGCGATCAAGCTCACCGTGATGAGCGGCCTCATGCTGGGGTGCGAGATCAACCGCCACGCTACCTTCGACCGGAAGAACTACTTCTACCCGGACATGGCGAAGGACTACCAGATCTCCGAGAACGGCAACCCGCTCTGCCTCGGCGGCGGCGTGACCATCGAGACCCCGAACGGCCCCAAGACGATCCGCATCAACCACATCCACCTGGAGGAGGACGCGGCCAAGATCAACCACTACGCGCAGACCTCGGGCGTCGACTTCAACCGCGGCGGCACGCCGCTCATGGAAATCGTCTCGGAGCCGGACATGGCGAGCGCGGACGAGGCGATCGCCTACCTGACGGCGCTGAAGGAGATGCTCGTCTACGCGGGCGTGAGCGACTGCAACCTCGAGGAGGGCAACATGCGCTCCGACGTGAACATCTCCATCCGCCCCGTCGGCGAGACGATGCTCGGCACGAAGGTGGAGATCAAGAACATGAATTCCTTCCGCGGCATCCACGCCGCGCTCGAGTACGAGGCGCGCCGCCAGCGCGAATGCATGGCGCACTCGATCCCGATCGTGCAGGAGACGCGCCGCTGGGACGGCGAGGCGCTGGAGACCGCCTCCATGCGCTCGAAGGAGAACGCCCACGACTACCGCTACTTCCCCGAGCCCGACCTCGTGCCGGTGGCGCTCTCGGACGAGCAGATCGAGGAATGGCGCAAGCTTCTGCCGGAGAAGCCGGAGGCGCGCCGCGCGCGCATGATCGAGGAGTACGGCATCGCGGAGTACGACGCGGGCGTCCTCTCGCAGGCGAAGGCAAACGCCGATTTCTTCGAGGCCGCCGCCAAAGGACTCGACAAGAAGACGGCCAAGCAGCTCTGCAACCTCTACATGAGCGACGTGATGGCGCTCCTCAACGAGAGCGGCAAGGCGATCGGCGAGTGCGCGCTCACGCCCGCCGCCCTGCGGGCGCTCGTCACGATGGCGGCGAAGGGTACGATCAACGGCCCCACGCTCAAGGAACTTCTGCCGGAGGTGTTCTCGACGGGTGGCGATCCGGAGGCGATCGTCAAGGAGCGCGGGCTGGGCGCGGTAAGCGACACGGCCGCGCTGGAGGCGTTCGTTGACCAGGCGATTGCCGCGAATCCGGGGCCGGTGGCCGACTTCAAGGCCGGCAAGAAGGCCGCCGCCGGGTTCTTCGTGGGCCAGGTGATGAAGCTCTCGAAGGGCAAGGCCGACCCGAAGATCGTCGGCCCGCTCGTCGCGAAGAAGCTTGCCGCGCTGTAACGGGCGGACGATGGGCGAACTGTGGCTGGCACCGTTGCGCGGCGTGACGATCCGCGCGTTCCGCGAGGCGTTCGCCGGGCCGATTCGCGAGGCAGGCTTCGTCGGCGCGTTCGCGCCGTTCATCCCCGCCAATCCGGGCATCCGCGTCAACGGCCGGATGCTCGCCGACCTCGGCGACGGCGCTGACGGCCGCCTCGTGCCGCAGGTGATCACGAAGCATCCCGACGCGATGCGCGTCCTTTTGCGCGCCTTCAAGGAGAGTGGGTTCCTTCGGGCCGACCTCAACGCGGGTTGTCCGTTCCCGATGATCGTGCGGCGCGGACGCGGGTCGGGGCTCTTCAAGACGCCCGACGTGCTGGAACGTCTGCTCGCGGCGGGGTGCGAGGAGATGGGGCCTGGCCGGTTCTCGCTGAAGATCCGCCTCGGGCTCGCCGCGCCGGACGAGCTGCTGGCCCTGATGCCGACGATCAACCGCTACCCGCTCGCCGTCCTCACGATCCATGCGCGCACGGCGAGGCAGATGTACGACGGGGACGTCGATCTCGCGCATTTCCGCGAAGCCTGCGTCGCGTCCGCGAACCCGGTGCTGTACAACGGCGACGTGGGGTTGACCCTTCGCGCGGCGCCGGAGGGCCCGCCGAACCTGCGCGGCGCGATGGTCGGGCGCGGCTTCGTGCGGGCGCTGGGCGAGCGGCCCGACGCGGCGACGCTGCTCGCGGGCTATCTCGACCGTTCGTGCGCCGAGCTTTCGGGCGACCAACCCGTCTTGGGCCGGATGAAGGAACTGTTGTCCTACTGGAAGGATCTGCCGGGCTGGAAGCGGCTCTGGCCGACCGTCAAGATCTGCCGTACCGTCTGCGAGCTGCGCGCGGTACTGCCGCACAACGGAAAATGCAAGGAGGAATGACATGAGGCAAGTGGTCATCGTGGGAAGCGGCCCGGCGGGCCTGACGGCGGCAATCTACGCGGCGCGCGCCGGCCTGGCACCGCTCGTGGTGGAGGGATTGCAGAGCGGCGGGCAGCTGACGCAGACGGCCGACGTGGAGAACTTCCCCGGCTTCGCCGAACCGATCGCAGGACCGGCCTTGATGGAGGCGATGCGGCGGCAGGCGGAGAGATGCGGCGCCGAATTCATCTTGGACGAGCTGCAGTCTGCCGATCTGCCGGGCGACGTGAAGAAGCTCGCGACGATGATGAACGGCACGCTGGAGGCACGCGCCGTGATCCTCTGCACGGGCGCGTCGGCGCGCTGGACGGGCGCGCCGGGCGAGGCGGCCTACCGCAATCGCGGCGTCAGCGCGTGCGCCACGTGCGACGGGGCGTTTTTCAAGGGGAAGGACGTGGCCGTCGTCGGCGGGGGCGATACGGCGCTTGGCGACGCGCTCTACCTGGCGCGCATCTGCTCGTCCGTGACGGTGGTGCACCGGCGCGACTCGTTCCGCGCGGCGAAGGTGATGGCCGAACGCGTCCGCGCGACGCCGAACGTCAAGGTGGCGTGGAATTCCGTGGTGGACGAGTTTCTGGGCGACGGCAAGCGGCTGTCGGCGCTTCGGCTCCGTGACGTCGCAAGCGGCGCGATGCGCGAGATTCCCGTTTCCGGCGCGTTCGTCGCCATCGGGCACGCGCCGAACACGCGGCTCGTCGAAGGGCAGGTGGCGCTCGACGCGCACGGGTACGTGACCGCAGATCGCGGCCGCACGAACCTGCCGGGCGTGTTTGCCGCCGGCGATTGCGCCGATCCTGCGTACAAGCAGGCGATCGTCGCGGCCGGCGCGGGCGCGGTCGCCGCGCTCGAGGCCGAACGCTATCTCGCCCAAGGCGAAAATCGCACGTGACGAAATCCGGACGTGGTGTGATGCGGCGGGGCGCTCGCCCGTTCGCACGAACGTCTGGCGGCATGGCCATGAGCCAATTTTCAAGAAGGAGAAAAATGAGAACAATCGTCTGCGCAATCCTGCTGGCCGCCGGGGCGGCAGCCGCCGAAGTTCTTCCCAAGGCGCCGCCGGAGGGCGGCAGCCGCGCCGCGCGGTTCGCGAATCCGCCCGCGTCCGCCCGCATCCTGCCGCTCCACCACGGGCGTCCGAACGACAGGAAGGCGAATGACGCGGAGCTGCGGAACCTGCTGCTCGACGGCTTCGGCGGCATGGCGTGCAACGTGAGCTTCGGCACGAACTACCTCGACTCGGCGGCAGACTGGGACACGATGCGCCACGTCATGAAGGAGGCAAAGGCGGCGGGCATGACGCTCTGGCTCTACGACGAGAACGGCTATCCATCCGGCACGGCGCGCGACAAGACGCTGAAGGGCCACCCCGAATGGCAGGCGCGCGGCGTGCTGGTCGCCGTCACGAACGTCGCCGCCGGCGCGCGGGCGGAGCTGACCCTGCCGCCCGGCACGTTCCGTCTCGCGGTGGCGTGTCCGATGAAGGGCGGCCGACCGGATACGGACGCCGCCGTGAACCTCGACGCATGCGCCATCGGCGGCAAAGTGATGTGGACCGCTCCCGCGCAGGGACCCGCCCAGTGGCGCGTGATCGGCGTCACGGAGAACTTCCTTCATGAATCCACGCACGCCGCGCTGAGCCTCGCGCTCAAGCAGCCCTACGTCAACCTGCTCATGCGCGAGCCGACCGCCCGTTTCATCGAGCTGACGCACGACCGCTACGCGAAGGAGCTGGGCGAGGACCTGAAGACGTTCACCTCCACGTTCACGGACGAACCGTCGCTCATGAGCAGCTGG
>CAMNLN010000322.1 GCA_946543025.1 uncultured Verrucomicrobiota bacterium | reverse complement strand
TTTCCTGGAGCTTGGGGCAGACGATGTTGCCCGATCTTTCCAGGTTCGCGCCGTATGCCTACAGCGTGTGCAACGTGCGGGTTGTCGATAGTACCTACATCGTGACACACGAGGTGGGGCATGTGATGGGTGCCGGGCACAGCGACGTTCTGGGCGACGAGCCCGGACCGCAACTTTATCCGTACTCTTCCGCATACAATTTTGTTGATGGCAATGGAAAGCGGTTTCACACGATCATGGGTTACTCCGAGATTCTGTCTGCCGATACCGGTTACGAACTCTATCCGGCTTTCTCCTCGGCGGAATTTACCACGCTTGATGGCGGGGCGCTCGGCGACGCAAGTCACGACAACACCCGTACCCTTCGCGAGACATGCGGCATCGTCTCGCGATTTAGGCTCTCCGGAAGCGAGGGGCAGGTGCCCGTGGCCAGATTCTCGGAACGGGTCGTCGCGTCGTGCAAGGTGGCCGATCCCGATGGCGAAACGGTTGGCCTCGCGCAGATAACCGTTGCCAAGACAGACCAGAAGGGCGAGAGCAAGGTGTCTGCCGTGTTTTATGGCCTTGACGGCAAGAAAAAGACCACGAAGGCCGTAAAGGCGAAGGTTGCGTTAGCAGACGGTCTTGCAGCCGTGAGAGACGTCGCGCTTGTCGTGAAAGGCGAGGCCGCGCCGTTTGTCGTGACCGTTACTGCCGACGGTTCTGCCTCCGGGACGTTCGGCACGTACATCATGGAGCGTGTGGCCTCCGTGGGCAGCCTTGCGCCCGCCGCCCGCGTCCGGGTCGCGGGGCTGCCCGCCGCAATCGACGGTACGGCGATTCTGGGCGACGTCGAATGCGACGGTCGTTCCTATCATCTGTTGCCGGACGGGGAGGGCGTCGCCTTTTCCGCTGCCGGCACGAAGTGGATCTTTGCCAAGTCCGCCAATGTCAAGTACGCGAAAAGCAATGCCACCGGGCAGAAGGAGCTCTTCGTCGATATCGGCAAGGACGGCTCCCGGACGAACCTCTGCGGACTCAGGCTCTCCGTGAACGCCAAGACCGGTGTCTTCAAAGGGGGGTTCACAGTCTACGCCGATGCCGGGACGCCGGAAAGGCCGAAGTTGAAGAAATTCAAGTTCAAGGTTTCGGGTGTGGTCGTCGATGGCGTGGGTGCAGGACGCGCTTCATACAAGAGCGTTGTTGCGAACGTGGTTCTCTAAAATGGGCCGAAGCGAATAAGATTTGATATAATCGTTGCCATGAAAACAAAAATTGCGATCATTTCATCTCTTGCGGCGGTGGCGGCATTATGCGTCGCGCTTCTGCTTGCCGGCCGAAAGGATGGAGATGATTCTCCGAAAGAGCCGCCACAGGTTGAACGGGTCGACGCGAAGCGGCCGGTGAAAGTATCATCTAGGCCGTCGCGCAAGCCGTTGCGCGACGACGTGGCGAAGCGCAATGCGAAGCCTGTTCTTTCCGTTGCGGAGGATGACGACGACGGGTTCACGCCGGAGGAACGCGCCCTTTCCAAGCGCATCGAGGCGGCGCTCGACGAAGAGGACCTGAACAAGGCCGTGGCCTGCGCGAAGGAGGCGCTGAACTGCCCGAATGCGGAAGTCCGCCAGTCGATGGTCGACACGCTTGGCTGGTTCGGCGCGAAAGGCCTGCCGGAGCTGACGCCTTTTCTGGCCGACGCGGACGAGGACGTGCGCGATTCCGCGATGAACGAATGGTCGATGGCGCTTTCCGACATCGAGGACGAGGCCGAGAAGCTCGGCGTGGTGGAGATGGGCATGGCCGTGCTGACGAGCGAAGACGCGCTTGAGGACATCTCCGGCGAATACATCGGCGCGGACGAGAAGCTGGCGGTCGAGTCGCTGCTAAGGATCATCGAGGGGGGCGGCAGCGCGGAAGGCATCGAGAAGGCGAAGGAGACATACGAGTTCGTGACGGGCGAAGAGTTCGCCGGCAGGGCTGCCGCCGAGAAATGGATCGCCGAGGAGTATCAGCCGTCGGACGATTCTCCGCCGGAGCCGGTCAAGTAGGAATCCGGCCAAAATCCTGCGAGAAACGGCGGCGAAAAATTGGCAGTTGAAATCCTGCCGCCGATTTTATATAATTAATCTTCATTTTGCAAAGGACACAAGAGGTACAGATAAATGAATGCAGATTCATCGATGCGCAACGACATCTGGAAA
The DNA here is from genome assembly GCA_946543025.1 of uncultured Verrucomicrobiota bacterium. Taxonomy (GTDB): domain Bacteria; phylum Verrucomicrobiota; class Kiritimatiellia; order RFP12; family UBA1067; genus RUG572. The sequence continues at coordinate 1,955 of CAMNLN010000322.1, read as the reverse complement.
TGGCTGTCGCTTTTGATTATCGCCATCTTCTCGATCTACGTCACCTTCCCCGTGAAGGAGAAGCTACGGTTCGGCCTTGACCTGAAGGGCGGCACGTCCTTCACGCTGGGCGTGGACACGGAGAAGCTGCGCGAGTCGATCATCGCGGACAACCCGGCGATCTCGAACGACACGGCGGCCATCGAACGGAAGATGCAGGAGACCCTGCAGGGGTCGGACGCGCGCATCATCCAGGTCGTCCGCCGCCGCGTGGACGGCATGGGCATGAACGAGCCGGTGATCCAGGGGATGAAGGACCACCGCCTGCTGGTGCAGCTTCCGGGCATCGACGAGGAGACGCGCAAGGCGGCGAAGAAGTCGCTGCAGTCGGCCGCGTTCCTCGAGTTTCGCCTGACGCACCCGAAGAATTCCGAGCTCGTCTCCAAGCTGATGTCCTCGAAGGCGTGTCCAGAAGGGTACGAGCTGGGCGGGAAGTGCTTCATTCGGGGCACGAACTACAACGAGGTGGCAGCCCGCCCCGGCTATGCGGCGCGCCTCGCGGGATTCCACGTGCCTGACCGCGGCCGCTATCAGTTCATGCTCCAGAAGGAGGAGGACGGCTCGTACAGCCCGTCCTTCGTGAGCCGCCTGCCGCCCGCGAAGGAGCGGATCACGGGCGAATACCTCACCTCCGCGTGGGTCGAGCGCGATCCCGTGCGGGGCCTGGCGATCAACTTCCGGTTCGATGCCAAGGGCGCGCGGCTCTTTTCGGACGTCACCCGCAACTACGTGGCGGGCGGCCCGAAGAACCCGACGGGCCAAGGGCGCCAGCTGGCGATCATCCTTGACGACACGCTCATTTCCGCGCCCGTCATCCAGAGCGAGATCGGGGCCGAGGGCCAGATTACGGGCTCCTTCACCCCGTCCGAGGCGCAGCAGCTGGCGAACGACCTGAACGCGGGCGCGCTGCCGGCGCCGCTCAAGCTCCTCGCGGAGTCGTCCGTCTCCCCGACGGTGGGCGAGGACGCGAAGCAGGCGGGGCTTGTGGCCGCCACGCTCGGCTTCCTGCTCGTGGGCATCTTCATGCTGATCTACTACTGGTACGCGGGCCTTGTGGCGGACATCGCGCTCTTCCTTGACGTGGCGCTGTTGCCGGCGGCGCTCGTGATCGTGGCCAACATCTTGGGCGTGTTCGCGAAGGACGCCTCGATGGGCGCCACCGGATCGCTCCAGCTGCCGGTCCTCACGATGCCGGGCATCGCGGGCCTTGTGCTGACGCTCGGCATGGCGGTGGACGCGAACGTGATCATCTTCGAGCGCATCCGCGAGGAATTCCTCGCGAAGGCCTCCACCGGCGCCGCGCTGAAGAACGGCTACGGCCGTGCGTTCACGGCGATCCTCGACTCGAACATCACGACGATCGTGACGGGCGTCATCCTCTTCATCGTCGGCACCGGCCCCGTGCGCGGCTTCGCGATCACGCTGACGGCTGGCGTTGTCATTTCGATGTTCACCGCCGTGGTCGTCACGCGCCTCGTGTTCGACAACACCACGAAGCCGGAGAGCATGAAGCCCTTCAAGATGCTCAACATCTTCAAGAAGGTTCCGAACGTGAACTTCGTCGGCATGGGCAAGATCACGATTCTCGCTTCGGCGGCGATCATCGTCGTCTCGCTTGCGATCTTCTTTATCCGCGCTGCCACGAACCGCGCGTCCGTGCTGGCGGTAGACCTGACGGGCGGCACGTCGCTCGTCTACTCCGTGGACCAGGCGAAGAAGCCTGCGGTCGGCGACATCCGCAAGGCGCTCGACAAGTTCGACAACGCCACCGTCATCCAGTACCAGGAGGGCGTGGGCGACGCGACGCTCCTTGTGAAGACGGGCGAGACGGCCGAGACCGAGAAGGGCAAGGCTCTTGAAAACAGGGACGTGGCGGCGCATGTGACGAAGCTCCTCCAGGCGGCGTTCCCGGACGC
>CAMNLN010000321.1 GCA_946543025.1 uncultured Verrucomicrobiota bacterium | reverse complement strand
GAAAAGGAGAACAAAACAATGAAAGTACTGATGCTGAACGGTTCATGGAACAACGACGGCTCGACGAAGGCCGGCCTTGAGGAAATGGCGAAGACGTTCGCCGCCGAAGGCGTGGAGACGGAAATCGTGGATGTCGGCGCACAGCCGATCGCCGACTGCATGGCGTGCAACAAGTGCGCGGAACTGAAGCGTTGCGTCTTCGCGAACGACGCGGTGAACGCGTTCGCCGAGAAGGCGAAGACGGCGGACGGTTTCGTGTTTGGATCGCCTGTCTACTATGCGCATCCGTCGGGACGTATCCAGAGCTTCCTCGACCGTCTCTTCTTCTCGACGATGCGCGCAGACGGCTATGCTGCGCTGCACCACAAGCCATGCGCCAGCATTGTCGTGGCGCGCCGCGCGGGCACGAGCGCGAGCTTCGACGTGCTGAACAAGTACGCCACCATCTCGCAGATGATCGTCGTGGGCAGTTCCTATTGGAACGAGTTCCACGCGCTCACGAAGGACGACGTGCCGGGCGATCCGGAGGGCTTGCAGACGCTCCGCAACCTCGCCCGCAACATGGTTTACGTGATGAAGTGCCAGAAGGCTGGCCGCGACGCGGGCATCCTCCCGCCCGCGAACGAAAGCGGCGTCTTCACCAACTTCGTCAGGTGACAAACAGGCTGCCTGGCCGTAAATGCGGCCAACTTTCTCCTGAATTGGCTGTAAACGCGGCCAATGTCGCGGAACCGTTTGGGTTCCCTCTATCAACCCGCAGCCTCTTGCCTTGATCTGCTCCCCGCTACGGGGGATGGCGCGGCGGCGGTTTGTTGTGGTATCATGTCCGCGAACAGCAGAAAGGATCCGTACTGATGACCATCCCGCTTCTCCTCGCTTCCGTCTTTGCGGTGACGGCCCCCGACGGCGCCGCCGTGTGCCGCGTGACGCCGCCCGACCTCGGCGCGGACGCCCGTCTTGAGACCACCAACCTGCCCGGCGGCGTGGCGTGGCGCATCCGTTACGACGGCACCGGACTTCGCACCGTCGCGCGCGAGGAATGGGCGTTCGACTTCGGGAAGAACCTCCGCTGCTGGCCCGTGAGCCACGCGCAGGGCGAGTACGTGCCCAAGACGCTCTCCGCGATTGCCTCCCTCAAGCCCAACCGCCGCGGCACGGCGGAGTGTCCGCTCGTGGTGGAGGGCGACGGCTGGACGGCCGCCCTCGGCGACGCGGGCGTGACCGACTACGCCCGCCTCCGCTTCGCCTCGGGCGAGCGCCCCGGACAGCTGAAGGCCGTCCTCGAAGGCCCGGCGTCCTTCACCGCCCCGTTCGTCACGCCGTGGCGCTACGTCCACGTGGCGAAGGACTGCGTGGCCCTCGCGAACGCCCAGCCCTCGTTCCTGGACGCGCTGAACGCGCCGTCCCGGATCGCCGACACATCCTGGATCAAGCCGGGCAAGGTGCTGCGCGTTTGCAGCCTCAACGAGCAGGACGGACGCGCCTGCGTGGACTTCGCGAAGCGCAACAACTTCCAGTACGTCGAGCTCGACGCCGGCTGGTACGGTCCCGAACGCACGGGCGACCCGCTGAAGCCGAACGCCTACGTGAAGCCCGTCATCGACTACGCGAACGCCAACGGCGTGGGCGTGATCCTCTACGTGAACGACGTTCCGCTCCACAAGAACCGCGACACCATCCTCGACCTTCTCGCCTCGTGGGGCGTGAAGGGCGTAAAGTATGGGTTCGTGCAGGTGGGCGGACAGGCGGCGCGCAAGTGGGTGCTGGACGCGATCCAGGCCGCGGCGGACCGCCGTCTGCTTGTGGACATCCACGACGAGTACCGTCTCACCGGCATCCAGAAGACCTATCCCAACGTGCTGACGGTGGAGGGCATCCGCGGCAACGAGGAGATGCCCCCCGCCGCGCACAACGCCGCGTTGCCGTTTACGCGTTTCCTCGACGGTCCCGGCGACTATACGCCCTGCTGGAACTTCCCCCGCATCAAGAACACGCTCGCCCACCAGCTCGCGCTCCCGTGCGTCTATTCGAGCGGATTTCAGTTCCTCTTCTGGTACCAGCGTCCGTCGCAGATCAAGGAACAGGACCCCGCGCTCGACTTCTGGCGCGAGATTCCCTGCGCGTTCGACGAGACGCGCTTCCTCCAGGGAAAGATCGGCGCGTTCGCCGTCGTCGCCCGCCGCGCCGGCGGGAAGTGGTTCGTGGGCGGCATCAATGCCGGCGAGAAACGTCTCTTTTCCGTGCCGCTCGCGTTCGCCGGTCCCGGCCGGCTCAAGGTGCGCCTCTTCCGCGACTTCGACCCCGACAACTCCAAACCGTGCGCCGACATCGCGTGCGAGTCGTTCACGGTCGATTCCGCCGACGCCCTCACCGTCGCCGCCGCCTTGAACGGCGGGTTCACCGCCATCGTGGAGCGCGACGCGGCGCCGTCCGCGCCGGCCGTCGTCACGGTGGATCCGCGCGCCGTCGTCGGCCCCGCCTCGCCCGACCTCTGGGGCATCTTCTTCGAGGACATCGACCTCTCCCTCGACGGCGGCGTCTACGCCGAGCTGGTGCGCAACCGCTCGTTCGAGGACGGCAACGGGGAGAAGCGCGAGCAGACGCTCCGCTACTGGCTCCCGCTCGGAAACGCCGAAATCTCGCCCAACAAGAACCATCCCGTCAGCGAGAAGAACCCGCACAGCGCCCGCGTGCGCGGACCGGCCGGCGCCGGCATCGCGAACGAGGGCTACTTCGGCATGGGCGTGCGCAAGGGCATGAAGTACAACCTCTCCGTCGCCCTGCGCGGCGTCGTGAAGGGTCCCGTGGAGGTGACGCTGGAGGCGTACGGCAAGCCCGCGCTGGCGCGCGCCCGCATCGACGGCGTGGGCGCGGGCTGGCGCACATTCTCCGCCACGCTGGAGGCGAACGACAATGACCCGCAGGCGCGTCTCGCGATCCGCATGGCGGGCGGCGGCGACATGTACGTCGACTGTGTGAGCCTCATGCCGGCGGACGCCGTGTGCGGGATCTTCCGTCGCGACCTGATGGACCGCCTCGCCGCCCTCAAGCCGAGCTTCGTGCGTTTCCCCGGCGGATGCTGGGTGGAGGGCGACACGATGAAGGACGCCTACCGCTGGAAGCAGACGCTCGGCTCCGTGTGGGAGCGCCGCACGCAGTGGAACATCTGGCGGTACTGGTCCGCGAACGGCGTGGGCTTCCACGAGTACCTCCTCCTCTGCGAGGCGCTCGGCGCCAAGCCGCTCTTCTGCATCAACTGCGGCATGTCGCACCGGGAGAACGTTCCCATGGACAAGATGGACGAGTTCGTGCAGGACGCCCTCGACTGCATCGAGTACGCCAACGGCCCCACCAACTCTGTCTGGGGCGCGCGCCGCGCGGCGGCCGGGCACCCCGAGCCGTTCGGCCTCAAGTACCTCGAGATCGGCAACGAGAACGGCGGCAAGGCGTACGAGGAGCGCTACGCGCTCATGGCGAAGGCCGTGCGCGCGCGCTACCCGGACGTGACGCTCATCTTCGACAACTGGCGCGAGACGAAGCGCGTGGACGACCCGAAGGACCTGCGCGACGACCACTTTTACAAGATGCCGCACGACTTCATGGGCGACCTCGCGCACGAGTACGACACCCCGAAGGGCGACTTCGGCATCTTCGTGGGCGAGTACGCCGTCACGCGGGGAACCACGCGCTACGGCTCGCTGCGCGGCGCGATCGCCGAAGCCGCGTTCATGCTGGGCCTCGAGCGCAACCAGTCGCAGGTGAAGCTCGCCGCCTACGCGCCGCTCTTCGCGAACGCCCAGCACATCGTGTGGAACCCGAACATGATCTACCCCACGACCGACGGCTCGTTCGTCAGCCCCAGCTGGAACGTGCAGAAGCTCTTCAGCGAGAACCGCGGCACGGACGTGGTGAAGGTGGACGTCAAGACGCCGTCCATCCGCATGACGCGCTTCCGCGCGTGGAAGAACGACGTCCAGACGAACGTGATCGACTGCGTGCAGGCGAGCGCGATGCGCATTGCCGCTGGCGGAACCGTGCTGAAGCTCGTCAACTGCGCCGAGACGCCCCAGCGCGTGGAGATCCGCGGCCTGCGCGGCGAGGCCGCGCGCACGCTCTTCACCGGCCCCGGACGCGACGCGCACAACGCGCCGTTCGAGCC
>CAMNLN010000320.1 GCA_946543025.1 uncultured Verrucomicrobiota bacterium | reverse complement strand
CGCGTGACCGATCCGGCCACGAACTGCTTGACCGTGTCGCGCACATGGGCGACACCCAACCTGTTTGCTATCTGTTCTTTCATGCGCGGCATTGTACCGCGATTTTCCGGTTTTGATGTCCACACCGGCGGCCGCCCCCCATGGGGGGCGTTCAACTTCTTCCTTCCCCTTGTCAATACTGCCTCAAACCATCATCCCCCTTGCCCTAAAACCCTTTCCGGTTTTGATCTCCACAGCCTTCCGGTTTTGATTTCACCGCGACAGGTATTGCTTTTTTCGCAATCATTTAAACATCTTTGCGCAATCAGTCAGGCCTTGCCATGCTGGCGGATGCGGTAGTCGCGCATCGTCAGCCCGAACTTCGCGCGGAAGAGACGGCTCAGGTTCGAGGTTTGCTCGTAGCCGGAACGCCGTGTGACCTCGGAGATCGGAAGCGTCGTCGTTGCCAGCAGGCGGCAGACGCTCTTCAGACGCACCTTCTGGATCATGTCCAGCACGCTCTGCCCGGTCGCGTCCCGTATCCGCTTTTCCAGCAGCCGGCGCGAGACGCCCACATGCACCACCACGTCCATCACGCCGATGCCTTGGCAGGCGTTCTTGATGATATATTCGCGCGCCCGCGCGACAATGTGCCCGAATTCGCCGTTGGAGGTCGATCCGCGCTCGATCAGGTCACTGGACGCCACCAGCACCTTTCGTCTTGCGGACGGCAGGTTCGGGTCGGCGATAAGCGCCATGAGCATGTCCACCGCCTCCCGGGCGCACCGGACATAATCCGGCTGCAGACTCGAGATGGCGGGCCGCATCTGTTCGCAGAACCCGTGTATGTTGTTGATGCCCAGCACCTCCAGGTTCTCCGGAACCTTGATGCCGAACTGATTGCACAAATCGATGACGTTGGCCGCCTCGCGGTCGCTGTTCACCAGAACGCCGCACGGCTGCGGCAACGCCCGCAGCCATTCTTCGGACTTCTTGTCGCCCACCTCCCAGAAGTCCCCGTTCTCCTTGACTATGCCGACCATGCAGTTCGCAAACGTCGCGTCGGACCCCAACCGCTCCTCGATCCGCCGCTGGAACGCCTTGCTCCGGATTTCGGCGGCGATTCGCTGATAATAGACGTTTGCGCCGACAAACGCAAAGTTCCGGAGTCCATGCGCGATGAAGAAATCGGCGGCCCGCACGCCGATCGACTCGTTGTCAAGAACCACCTCTCCGCCATATCCCAGCAAACGCGTCTCGTCTTCCGCAAGCGCCGCGTAGGTACAGACCACGATCGGCGGGTGGTCCGGCATGAGGCGCAAGAAATCCATCAGGACGTCGCGCCGCATGCCGCAGAAAATCATTCCGTCGAGTCTGTTCTCGGCAAACGCCTTGACGTTCGCCGGCAACGTGCCGCTGCCCGCCATGAAGAGGAGCGGCTTGCCGAGGTTGCCGAAAAGGATATGCTTCACGATGCCGAGATGAACGTCGCGGTTAGGCTTGACGGAGGGATTGATTACCAGACCGATCCGGCGTCGTGCCCTTCCCTCTCCTTTTTCATTCATTTTTCCCATTCCTTTCTGTTTGTTTTCAGTGACGGCGACGCTCACCGCCCGAGGGCTTCCTCGCGTCGCTTCTTTTCCTCTTCGGCCTTGGCCTTGAGTATGTTCTCCAACGTGCGCTTCGCCTCGCGGGCGTCCGGGTTGGACCTGATCGCGTGTCGTGCGTTCTCCTCCGCCTCGGCCAGCAGGCCCTGCCGCAGCTGGGCCACCGCCAGGTTGTTCAGGATGGTCCATTCGTCCGGCCGCTGCTCCAGGCACTTCCGCAGGTACACTTCCGCGCGTCCGTACTGTCCGTTCCCGAAATGGTACATCCCCATCACGAAGTTTGCCGCCAGGTCGTCGGGATCCGACACCAGCACCTGCCGCGCGAACATCTCCGCCATGCGGAAGTCCGCCCGGTCCATGCCCAGCTTCAGTCCCTCGCGCGGCGTCAGGCGCGACCCGCTCCGCCCCAGCATCTCCAGCTGCTGGCGAATCTTCTTGAACGCAACGTTGCGCTTGTCCAGCTCGTCCGCGAGCTTGCTCTCCCGTACGGCCGCCTCGGTCTGCTTGTCCGCATCCAGCTTGTCGGCGCGCACGCGGCACATCCGCGCGAGGCGCCATTGCATCCGCACGAACACATCGCGCAGCCCGGGCGACGTCGTCTCCAGCTCCTCGTCCTCGTTGTAGACGTCCAGCATGCGGTTCGCCAGAGCGTCCGCCTCCTTGGCGGCCGATTCGGGCAGGCCCTCCGGAAAGCCTGCCGGACGCGCCACCAGCCCGGCGACGGGCGGCGGCGGCATCTTCCCGCGCGCCCACAGCTCGAACCCCAGCTGAAGCGCCACGCCATCCATTCGCGCGGACTTCAGCCGCAGCCAGGTGCGCAGCGCGTCCACCGCGCTGAACGCCAGCATCTCGCGGTCTTCTTCGTCCTCCGCGCCGCGCCGCCGAATGTACTGCTCGCGATCCGATCCTCCCGACGACATCGAGAGCACCAGCAGGTTGCGCCCCTGCTCGCGCGCGCACAGCTCCACCGCCGTATCCATCGTCCCGTCCGTGAAGAGGTACTTCGCGTCCTGGCACTCCGCCGCCGTCTGGCGCGCGCAGTCGTAGAGCGTACGCATGATCGCGCGCGAGACGGGCTGCGCGCGGTACGGCACCACGAGCGCCAGCAGGACGAGCGGCTCCACGCGCACGAAGAAGCGCGACCAACGGTCGAAACGACGGAAGGACGATGCCGTGTCCGCCCCCAGCGCCGTCTCCTCCACCGAGTCCTGGAACTTGATTCCGGCGATCCGCCGATAGTTGCGGAAGAACACCTCCACGCCCAGCACGCACAGGGCGTACATCGCGGTCTGCGCGTTCAGGAGCGAGCAGAGACAACGCATCAGGAGCGACCTCACCGCCTCCTGCTCGCCCGTCCATGTCCAGAACCAGAACGAGCGCCATCCCGCCAACTGCAGGAAGGACACCAGCCCCGTCATCGTGAAGAAGACCGCGTACCAGTAGGGAAGGAACTTGTCGTCGTCCGTGGCCGCGCCCACGTGGATCATCGAGAGGACCAGCGGCACGAGGACCACGATGACAAACAGCATCCAGCCGGCCGGGGTGGCCGCCGCCCCCAGCACCTTCGCGTACTGGAAGAGATACGAGACCGCATAGAGGAAGCCGGTCATGTCATGCGCCTCCAAGCCGTCCGACAGGCAGAAGAACGCCGTGTTTCCCCCTGCCACGACAAGCCACCCCGCCGCCGCCGCGAGCGTCATCCGGCGCATCGTCACCGTCCGCACGAACGGATCCGCCATCGGATTCACCCACTTGTCGGCGTTCGATTCCGCGCGCAGCCGGCAGACCACCAGGCAGCCGATGGCCAGCAGGATGCCGAGGGGCGTCTCCGCGCCCAGCATGCCGAGAAACGCCATCGTCCAATACCATCCGGAAATGACGCCCCTGGCCCACGCGGAGCGCAGGAAGACAAGGACGGCCAACAGGAGGAGGAGGAGGTGCATCATCGTGGGCCCGAACACCTGCCCCGCCTCCCACACGGGATCGGAGCAGACGAACAGCAGGACGCCCTGGACCAGCAGCATGCGCACGATCCAGCGGCTCCAGCCCATCCGTTGCATGCGCCCGCGAAAGACTTTCGGCAGCAAGGCGTCGAGAATGAGGAAGAAGAAGACTGCCGCCACGCCCAAGGCGCAATGCCCCGCCAGCAGCAAGACGCGGATCGCCCGCGCCGCGTCCAGCCAGCGGAACAGCTGCCCCGCGAGCGCGTGCCACAGGAGCGGGAACGGCGCCTCCGGCGGACGCAGCCCCGCCGCCACCGCCACGTCCTCCCACACGCCCGGCGGCAGCCAGGCGTAGCGCCACCACCAGGAAAACGCCGCCACGGCGCCGCCCAGCAACAGCGCCAACGTCCACCGCGCAAGCGTTCTTTTACGAAACAGCCTCACCTTGACCGATTTCCTCTTGGGCCGACATTATAGCACATCCAGCGGCGAAACGCCGTTGGATGTCGAAAGCCGCTCGCCGAGGACTGATTGGATGGACGAGCGGCCTAGTCTCCCGATTCCCCGCATAGCCTCTCACGCGCGGCGGCGGCGCAACGCGAGCAGGGCACCGCCCATGAGCAGCAGCAGGCCGGAC